>CAZDFM010000034.1:0-11404 GCA_964504465.1 uncultured Pseudobdellovibrionaceae bacterium
CCCACACAGAAGGCAACAGCCATCAGGAGGAGAAAAAATGATACTAGATCCCGGCTTTAACTTAACTCTTCGACCTATGAAGTATCCGGTATTTTATGAAATGTATAAAAATGCGATCAAAAATACGTGGACGGTTGATGAAGTTGATTTCAATGCCGATATCGTTGATCTAAATAAAAAGATGACGGCTCCAGAGCGTCACTTGATCAGCCGATTAGTCGCGTTTTTTGCCACTGGTGATTCTATTGTTGGCAATAACTTGGTGCTAAACCTTTATAAGCACGTGAACTCGCCTGAGGCTCGTCTTTATCTTTCACGTCAGCTCTATGAAGAAGCCTTACATGTGCAGTTTTATCTCACACTTTTAGACACTTATATCCCTGACCACAAAGAGCGCGAACAAGCGTTCGCGGCGATTCATAATATCCCGTCAATTCGTAAAAAAGCGGAATTCAGCTTTAAGTGGATGGATTCTATCAACGATCTTCATCAGCTTAATACTTTTGAAGACCGCCGCCGCTTCTTGATGAACATGATTTGTTTTGCGGGAATTATTGAAGGCCTGTTTTTCTTTGCAGCGTTCGCATATGTGTACTTCTTAAGATCAAAAGGTCTTTTAAGCGGACTTGCCACAGGAACGAACTGGGTTTTCAGAGACGAAAGTGGTCACATTGATTTTGCCTTTGCCGTGATTCATAAAGCTCTTGAAGAAGAACCCGAATTAATGAACGACGGCATGAAAGATATGATCATTGCGATGTTCAATGAAGCAATCGAATGTGAAATGACTTTCGCACACGATATCTTAGACAACGGAGTCGCGGGTCTTTCAGTAAAAGACATGAAGACTTACTTACAATATATCGCAGATCAACGACTCGAGCGCCTAGGAATTGCGCACCAGTTTAACGTTAAAAATCCATTTGATTTCATGGAGCTTCAAAACGCTCAAGAACTCGCCAACTTTTTCGAAAGACGAGTTTCTGCGTATCAAGTGGGCGTAAGCGGCGAAGTCGCCTTTGACGAAAATTTTTAAAGCTTAAGATTTAAATCTGGAACAATCCCTTGGGTGGCGCTAATTGATTCACCCGAGGGTCTAAGCCACCTGTAGGCTGTGATTAAAGCTGACATCCCTTGAAAATCTTCAAAGTTTCGCGGCACCTGAATGCTGCTTTTTCCAAAACTTCTTTCTCCAACAATTCTAGCGCGGCGAACGTCTTTAAGGCTCGCGGCTAACATTTCTGCCGCACTTGCCGAATTGCGATCAATGATGACTTCAATCGTTTTGGCAAAGACCATCCCGCGATAAGCTTTTCGATCAAAATTGTCTTTCCGAAACTTTTCGCGAAGCCTCTGAATAAAACCTGAAACACCACTCGGCGCTGAAGAAAGCCTAAAAGGAACTTGCACCTCTTGTTTTTGGAAACGAGCTAACACTGACCCCTTAGGCACCATGAGGTCCGCTAAACACAATGCACTTTCAACTGAACCTCCAGGGTTGCCACGAAGATCGACTCTTAAAGCGTAGACCTGAGGATTTATTTGGAGAGTTTTAAGTTTGGCTTTGATTTCGTCGCACATGTTTTGTGAATTGAAATTATAAATCTTAAGCGTGCTCACTCCCTTTTCGGTCGCAAACAAATCCCAGGATTTGGATTGTTTTGTAGAATCTGAACTCGCCGCAAAATGCGAATAAGGATCTATTTGCGAAAGCCACGTGTTGAGTGCTTTTAAAGTGGCTTCGGACTCGAGCTTTACTGGAATTTGTTCGGCAAATTTTTCGGCGCGGACTCTGAGTTCATTTAGACTTTGTACAGGCTCAGAAACTACCGTTTGCGAGGGCAATGAAAACCTGGGATGGGCCAATTGAGAGGCTTGGTTCTTGGAGTTTAACCACAAGACCGTTTTTTTAAATGCACGGTCGCAAATCTCAAGGCTCGATGGAGGATGAAGGCACTTATCAAGGTGGTCAACAAAGTCTCGCTCCCATTTTAGATTGTTATTCAAATTTTGTGCTTCGACAAAACTCCAATTTTGTACAGCCCCATAAGTGTAGAACGTCGCAAGTAAAGCAACAAAGCCCAACAGTGGGGTTGATAGGCCCGAAAGCCATGATTCAGAATAAGAGGTTTTATCTTTTTTCACAGCGGCTATAATGCCAAAGCTTAAGCCGCTTTCGGGAGAAATCTGTAGCTCTTCAAATCTTTTCAAAGCCGTGCCGGTTTACGTCGCTCTCGAGGCATAAATGCCAAAGGAGAACTACTTTAAAGGCTTTCAAGCCCGAACCGAAAACCCAAACTCAGAGTGACAAATCTCAGCTTAGCCTTACTCGGTCTTCTGCCACCCACCCATAGGCGGATATTTGGTGCGTTTTCTGGCCCATACTAAGACCGCAATTGCGACTATTGCGAGCGCAATACTCAACCATTGTCCCCGCGTTAGACCGAGCGCTTGAAAACCAATGTGTGCATCTGGCATTCTGAATTCTTCGCCGATGATCCGAGCGATACAATAAAACAAAGCAAAACAAGCCGATATCACGCCAGGTCGCTGAGGTTTTCTCCAAATAAAAGCGAGCGCAATAAACACTAACAGTCCCTCAAGAACGCTTTGATAAAGTTGCGAAGGGTGACGAACAGTAAGCACCTGCCCAAGAGCTTCGCGAACAGCTTCGTTGCCGTTTTGCGTGGCTTGAATGAGTTTTTCAATGACGAGATCTGCGGCTTTTCTCGACCCCATATCCGTTTTAAAATTCATGACCCAACCGCGCCACGTGTCGGCAGTTAACGTGATAACTTCGCCTGCACTAGTTTTAACTGAACCCAGTTTTTCAACTGCTGGAGCAAGACTTGAAAGTTTTGAAATATTGGATTGAGTCCAGAGGTAAATTTCTTGCGGAAACTGAACGGCCCAAGCGACATGCGAGTGAATTTCGCGGCCGTAAAGTTCACCATTTATAAAGTTCGCAATCCGCCCAAAAAAGAAGCCAAGTGAGCCACCTAAAACCGTGAGATCCTGTAAATGCCAAAAAGGGATCTTATGCTTTTTCGAAAACAAATACGAAGCAAGCAATACACCTAAAATACCCCCGTGGCTGGCCATTCCACCTTGATGAACTTTAAGGACTCCCCAAAACGGAAAGCTTCCGTCAAACTCACCTAAAAGTTCGGGCGAATAAAAAAGGGCATATCCGATTCGTCCGCCCGCAAGAACTCCAATTGCAACAAAGGTCACAAAATCCATCAGCTGAGCATCTGTGATCGGCGTAGTTTTTCGGCGAATCATAATTTTCACCAGATAGAGGCCGATGACGAAGCCCGCCAGGTATGCGAGCCCATACCAACGGATACCTAAACCTTCAGGAAAGTTTCCGATCATATTCGCAAAAGCTTCGGGGAACTGTATGGCAAAGGGGTCAATATTGTGTACGAAATATTTTGATTCCATTTGGAGCCTCTCAGTTTTAACGATCCCCCTATTTTTTACCGAGATCCGCGAGAAGGCTAGAAATCTCTCATTTTTGCTGAGAACCATGACACGCTTTGACGACTCGACTTCAAAGTTGTACTCATTACTCTCAGATCGGAGTGAAGAAATGCCTGAAGCCCAAAGACTCATCCTTGCAAGTCAGTCGCCCTATCGACGAGCACAACTTAAAAGTCTTGGAATTTCACATTTGGCGCAAAGCCCACTCGTGAATGAAGAAGAACTCAAAACGAAAAGAACTGAGCCTCAAGAACTTGCAGCTTTTTTAAGTGAGCAAAAAGCCATCAGCTTAAAGAGCCAATATCCGAGTGATTGGATTTTAGGTGCTGATCAATTGGTCAATTTTAAAGGCGAAATTTTAGGGAAAACGCCCGATTTTGACCGTGCCCGAGCCCAACTTCAAAAGTTGCAAGGAGAGAGTCACGAGCTCATCACCAGCTTTTGCTTAGTAGGCCCCACGCAGACGTTTCGTCATACAGACATCACTCAAATGCATATGCGAAAGCTCAGTCTTGAAGAAATAGAGGCTTACTTAAAGCAGGACGAGCCCTATGATTGTGCTGGCACTTACAAACTCGAAAAAGCCGGCATTTCATTGTTTAAGCGAATAGAATCCAAAGATTTCACAGCCATTCAAGGCTTGCCGTTGATTGCATTCAGTCAAATTTGGCTTGAAGCAACAGGCAAGCTTCCATTTAGAGATTGAACGGCAAATTGAATACAGAATACTATTAAGCTTTAGGAGAGTGCATATGATGATCTCAAGACCTCGCCGAAATCGCAAGAACGCAAGCCTTCGTGAAATGCTTGAAGAAACACTTCTACAACCTCGAAATTTGGTGTTTCCAGTATTTATCTGCGAAGGCAAGGGACAAAAACAAGAGATTCGCTCACTCCCCGGTCAATACCGCTACTCGGTGGACGAAGTTCTAAAAGTGGGCGAACGAGCGCTATCTCTGGGTGTTAAAGCCCTCGCACTCTTCCCGGTGATTAGCGATGACAAAAAAGACTCTCTTGCGAAAGAATCTAAAAACCCAAAAGGACTCCTCGCGCTCACGCTCAAAGAATTAAAAAGCAAACTGCCCGATTTAAATTTATTTTCTGACGTGGCGATGGATTTCTACTCCACAGATGGGCACGACGGGCTCGTTCAAGAGGGCGAAATTATCAATGACGAAACTCTTCCTATTCTTGCTGATATGGCCGTAGTTCAAGCCCAAGCCGGAGCCGACTGGGTCGCGGCCTCGGACATGATGGATGGACGAATCGGGTATATTCGAAATGCGTTAGATGAAAACGGTTTTAGCGACACAAACATTCTGGCTTACTCTGCTAAATATGCGAGCGCCTTTTACGGTCCTTTCCGTGAAGCCCTTGATTCGGCTCCCCGCTTTGGCGATAAGAAAACTTACCAGATGAATCCCGCCAATCGCAAAGAGGCGATGCGCGAACTTATTCTCGACGAAGAAGAAGGCGCAGACATGCTCATGGTTAAGCCAGCTCTTTCATACTTAGATATTATTTCAGATTTTCAGATGAACTCACAGCTTCCAGTTGCGGCTTATAACGTCAGCGGTGAATACGCGATGATTAAAGCGGCTGCAGAGAAAGGCTGGCTTGATGGAGACAAAGCGATGGACGAAGTCTTAACGTCTATTCGCCGAGCTGGAGCCGATGTGATTTTCACTTATCATGCGTTAGAATGGGCTGAGAATTTCAAAAAAAGACGATAAGAATTAAGCCGCTTTGATAATTTTGGCGACGACGATCTCGTTCTTTTGAACTTCTTCTTCTTTTTCTTTTTCCCACTGAACGCGGGCTTCAAGATAGATTTTGACAATATTTCCATCGAATTGGGTGCCTGAATAGTCTTGTAGCTCTCTTAAAATTTTATCCATAGGCAGAGCTTGTCTGTAAGGACGCGCATTCGCCATAGCATCAACGGTGTCGACAACTGCAATCACACGAGCGGGCAACGGAATTTTTTCTCCTGCAAGCCCAATGGGATAACCTGAACCATCAAATTTTTCGTGATGATAACGAATGCCTGGCATTAAAAATTTGAAAAACGGAATGTGAGTAAGTGGCTCGATAATTTGCGCACTTAATTCGGGGTGCGATTTCATAACGGTGATTTCTTCACCCGTCAGTCGGCCTGGTTTTAAGAGGATATTGTCGGGCACGCCAACTTTTCCGATATCATGAAATAAACCTGAAAACTCAAGAACACTTTGATCGAACTCATTGAGGCCCATGGCTTTACCGAGACGACGAGAAGCTCTCCCAACACGGCAGCAGTGATAAAAGGTAAATTCGTCCTTTGCCTTCACTGACAACAAGATGCTTTGAGCAATGTCTTTTGCCCACTCAGGGATATCGTCCCAAGCCATTTCAACTACCTCTCGAAAAAAGTCGAACCTCAGCGCCGGTCGCTAAAGAAAGTTCACACCTAACTTATCGGCTGTCGCGCATTGAGACTTCAGTTAAAGGTACGCGAAATCTCGAGGATTAATGAAAAACTAAGACTTTTCAATGCCTTAGAATGAGACGTTTTTTAGGGAGTACTTAATGAAAGCACCTAGACGGTAGCCTCGAGCAAAGGTTTTAAGTAAATCCCCGTCATCGACCTCTTTACTTTGACGACTTCTTCAGGAGTTCCTTTGGCGACCATTTCACCACCCAGTCTTCCGCCCTCTGGCCCCATATCTACAATATGATCGCATGATTTTAGCACATCGAGATTGTGCTCGATCACGAGAACGGTGTTTCCTTGGTCTACTAATGCTTGAAGTAAATCAATCAGCTTTTTTACATCTTCAAAATGGAGCCCAGTAGTAGGTTCATCTAAAATGTAGAGAGTCTTTCCGGTTCCGCGTCTTGAGAGCTCTTTAGAAAGCTTCACTCGCTGAGCCTCACCGCCCGAAAGTGTCGTCGAACTTTGACCTAAGGTAATATAATCAAGTCCCACCTGAACTAAGGTTTCAAGTTTTCGGTGAATGGAGGAGTGATTTCTAAAAAACTCTTCGGCTTCAACCGTCGTCATTTCTAGAACATCAGCGATATTTTTATCTTTAAATTTAATGTGTAAGACTTCGCGGTTGTAGCGGCGACCGTTACAAGTTTCGCATCTCACATAAACGTCAGAGAGAAAATGCATCTCAACACGGCGAAGACCTGCACCTTGGCAAGTCTCGCAACGCCCACCTTTTACGTTAAATGAAAAGTGGCCCGGTTTGTAGCCTCGCATTTTGGCCTCTGGAAGCTGGGCAAACAGCTCTCGAATCATCGGGAAAACTCCCACATACGTTGCAGGAACAGAGCGTGGAGTGCGACCAATTGGTTTTTGATTAATATCAATAACCTTATCTAAATTTTCTAATCCAGAAATACCTTTAAACGCCGCCGGCTGCTTGTGAGAGGAATAAAACTCTTTCGATAAAATTCGAAACAAAGTGTCGATGACTAAAGTCGACTTTCCAGAACCCGAAACCCCTGCCACTCCCGTGAGAGTTCCTAAAGGAATTTTAAGATCCACATTTTTGAGATTATTCCCGGTTGCGCCCTTAAGCTCTAAAAACAAACCCGAACCTTTACGGCGATTTTTTGGAGTTTCGATCCGCTTCTTTCCTGACAAGTATTGTCCGGTTACAGAGTTAGGATTTTTCTCAAGCTCTTTGGGGTGCCCGACAGCCATAAGCTCGCCACCCAGACGTCCCGCTCTGGGGCCGAGATCGATAAGGTGATCGGCTGAGCGAATGGTGTCCTCATCATGCTCAACCATAATGATGGTGTTTCCGCGGTCGCGAATCTCTTGCAGAATCTCTAACAAACGGTGGTGATCACGCGGATGAAGCCCAATGCTTGGTTCATCGAGTACATATAGAACTCCGATCAAAGAAGAGCCTACTTGCGAAGCCAATCGGATTCGCTGCGCTTCTCCCCCCGACAAAGTTCGAGTGGGTCGATCTAAACTTAGGTAGCCCGTCCCTACTCGGTTTAAGTACTGTAGCCGCTGAATGATCTGGCCCAAAATCTTCTCCCCAACCAAGCGCTGTTTATTGGTGAGATTCACGTTCTTAAGAATCATCTCAAGATCAGTTGTCGGAAGTTTTGAAACATCGGCGATATTTTTGCCGTCGATAATGACGTTTAAGGCTTCTTCACGAAGTCTTGTGCCCTCGCAATCGGGACAGGTTTTAAGAGAGTACTCGTCGACTTCATCTTCTTCAGAAATTTCGTCGCTTGTTTCAACGGGGGCTTCACCAATTGTTTCGCCGTCAGAGAGATCGAGTGTTCCAATTCCATTGCAAGTTTGGCAAGCACCTTTGGGGTTGTTAAAACTAAAAAGCCTTGGTTCAAGTTCTGGAAAAGTAAAACCGCAAACCGGGCACGACGAATGAAGTGAATAAGTTTTTCCTTCTTCGCCGAGCGGCTGAACCACCACTCGCCCTTCAGCTAAAGACAGCGCTAAGTTTAAGCTCTCTTTAAGTCTTAAATCGATATCTGATTTCATGACCAAACGATCCACCAGTAGATCGATATCGTGAGATTTTAATTTTGCGAGCTTCTTTGCAGATGCGAGCTCAATCCACTCGCCGTCGACCTTTGCTTTTACGAAACCTTTTTTAGCCCACTTCTGAAACTCGGCTAGAAACTCACCTTTTTTACCACGCGCGACCGGCGCTAATACGAAAAACTTGGTGTCTTTTTTGAGTGACTTCACATCGTCGAAAATCTGATCTGGAAGCTGTGAACTCACCGGTATTTTATGTTCAGGACAAAGAGGTGTACCGACTCGAGCGTAAAGGAGCCTTAGGTAATCGTAAATTTCAGTCACCGTACCCACAGTCGACCGAGGGTTTGACGAAATTGACTTTTGATCAATTGCAATAGAGGGAGACAGCCCCGAAATTGAATCAACTTCGGGTTTTTTCATTTGTTCTAAAAAGTTTCGAGTATAAACCGAGAGGCTTTCGATATAGCGCCGTTGGCCTTCAGCATAAATGGTGTCAAAGGCGAGCGAAGACTTTCCACTTCCACTTAAGCCTGTGATGACGGTGATCTGATTTCTTGGTACCCGGACGCTGACGCCTTTGAGATTATGTTCGCGTGCGTTTTTTACTTCGATGCCTTCAAATTCTGCCAATTGCATTATCCCCGCTGCTGATGAATTCCTCGCAAACCATGGCCCAACCTTGAGGGTCACGCTAACAGAAAAGCAAAAAGAAAGCTATCCGAGGGCCCGATTGCCAAGAAAGTTAAACGAATCAAAAATGTAAGTGTTAGTGAGTGATTAAATTACGATCTGCGGTCGCGGCAAGTCTGGCAAACCCCGTAGAGTTCCAAAACGTGGCCCGTCAAATTAAAGCCATTGGCGCGAGCGATAGAATCTTGAAGAGTTTCAATCTGCGTATTCTCAAACTCGACAATCAAACCGCAATCGACACAAGTTAAGTGATCGTGATGGCGCTTAGGAGTTAGCTCATAACGAGCTGGCAAGCCACCCATACGAACTTCAGTTACAAAACTTTGTTCGGTCATTTTCCGCAAAAAGCGGTAAACCGTCGCAAAACCAATTTCAGGGTGTTTTTGGTTCACTTCTTCATAGACTTCTTGTGCGGTCACGTGAGCTCGGCCCGTGGAAAGGCATTCCAAAATGGCCATTCTTTGGGTGGTCACTTTCAGACCCATCTCACGAATCATACGTTTAAAGGAAGTGCGCTCAAGGGGTTCTCGTCGAACAAGTTGTTCGGGTTCGTCGCCGCCACGGCCTCGAACTAAGTTCGGTAATCTGGTCTTATTATCCATGAGCTGCATTTAAATCCCTCTTCAAGGAACGGGTCAACTAAAAATGAAATTAATTATCACTTACAGTTTTTGGGAAACCTTAAATCCCTGGGGGCGTCCTTTTACAAATCGAGCCACCGCATTATGGGCATGCAGGCTTTCCTCGTGGCTAACTTCGACCCAATAATCAGTGACTTGGCCTTGAGCTTCGAGCCAAGACTTTAACTTTCGAGCCGCGTCCTCACAGAACATTTGGTGAACGGCATTGAGCCGAGCGAATTCTTGCTCATCGATTCGTTTAACGGCGGTTTGTACCGGGGTTCCCAGTGCAGCTTCGGCTTGGTTAATTAAGTGCTCCATGGATGGAATCAAACTGTCAGAGGCAAATTCCATCCAGATTTGGGCTCGGCTTCTTTGGGCGTGCGGAGTCGCCGGCAAACGAATGCTTTGGTAATCATGGGACTGATCGAGTTGATCTTGAAGTATTTGTTCAGCTAAGGCTGTAGAGCATGGGCAGGTTGAAGAATAGAGAATCTCAAAACCCACGACCCATTTCTTTTGACCTTCATTGAGTTCGGCCTGCCACACAACCGGGTACTGTCTCCAACCCGAAAGTTCCGAAAGCAAAGCTTTTCGTAAAAGCGGGAGTTGAAGTTCGACTCTTAAGTAAGCCGACTGAGACAAACCTTTTTGACTTTCTTTAAGTTCTTCGAGCAGGCGAAGCATTCTTAAAGGAGTGACGGGTTCCGCTTTAAAGCCTTCCATAAGAAGCCGGTAGAGGCGCGACATATGAATGCCCTTGGCACTCGGGTCATCCAACGAAACTGAAACATCTACCAACGAGGGAATTTGCCAAACCTGTCCACCCACTTCAACTGGAAGTGGAAGTTGCACTCTTCCCATCCCGACCTGTTCAAGGCTAAAAGCCTCGGCCGCCTTTGTTTGGGCAGAAACATCAGGGAGAGGGTGCAGGGGTTCTTCGGTCACATTTAAGCTCTTCATGATCGAGTGTGTTATCACGTTTTGAGGTATTTGGGCCAGAGAATAAGCTTAACCAAAAGGATTCAGCCGGCCTAGCTTGAATAGATTCTAGCAGGCCGCCACAAGGCCTAGATTTTTAAGGTGATCTTGAGCCAAGCCACCATCGTAAATATCGGTAAGCCAGCGGTCATTTTCGGGAATACAGGCAAGTTGAGATGGGCTTTGGGTTGTCTCCCACCCGTCTAATTCAAGGCCTGCGACCGAACCCAATTCTATAAATAACTCTTCGAGCTTAAGGGGGTTGTCGATATTTTTTTCGACTTCGGCGAGAAGTTTCTCCCCATCTTTTCTGTCAAGCTTAGCCGACTTACCTTTTCGATAAGCGCGCTCCCCTACAGCTAAAGTTCCAAGCCCTAAAAAAAGGCTCCATGCGCAGAACAGACGAAAATTTTTCTGACTTTGTGGAAGAGAACTTAAAAACCGAAACGCCCCTTGAGCGTTAAGTTTTGCCGAATCAAGAACACCTTTTCGATCGGGAATAAGAAAGCGACCTTCTTTTTCATCCCCAATTTGATCTTTAAGTAGATTCACTTTTTGCAAAAATAATCCAAAATGATGAGCCTCAAGAACTCGTTGCTCGACTAATCGAAATTTTGGTTCCACCTGCGCAAGCAAACGCGCGAGGGCTTCGCCGACAAGTCCTGCCACAAAAAAGCAATACTGATTCACTTCTGTCAGAGAGCGTAACTTGAGCTGACCGTTTTCTTTTCGGCGAGAAAAATGCTGCATACCTGCACTCATCGACTGGCCAAGTTGCTGAATTATCGAGCGAATGGTGCCAGAATGGTCTTCTTTTGCAGAAACAGGGTGGCCGCTTTCAAATAAATGTTGCCCATTGAGGTCATTAAAAATCCGCGCCGAATCTTTAATTAGCTCGAGTTCTCCCTCTGGTAAAGAGGCAGGAAAACTCGCTTTCCACTTCTGAAGGTCCGAACTTTCAATTTCTCCCTTGAGAAACTGATCAAAAGCCTCGAATTGTTTTTGTTGAACTACAGTTGAGTCCCAGGATGCATCCTCAATTGTGTCCAAAATGCGACACAGAAGGTAAGTTAACCCCACCCATGCCTTCAAGGGAAGATCGAGTCGCGCG
>CAZDFM010000035.1:0-11246 GCA_964504465.1 uncultured Pseudobdellovibrionaceae bacterium
AGTTTGAGCGACAGGGGATCGTACATCGGGTGAACATCGTACCTACAGAAATCTCAATTGATCAAAGTCCGCAGTTAACTGAAGTAAAACCAGGTGTCGCGTTATTAAAAATTTCAAGCTACCGGTCCGAATATTTCGAAAGTTCTAAATGGAAAGAGCTTTCTGGAAAGTTTGCGGCCTACCCCAAGTTGATTATTGATCTTCGCGACAACTTAGGCGGAAACTTCGTGGCCATGCTCCGTTCGTTGTCGCCTTTTGTGTGTAACGGCCAAGATTTAGGCCGCCTTGTACAACCGCGAAGAAACGAGGGAGAAGCCAAAGCCTTTGACGACAATGCCGACGACGTTTATCAAATTGCCCATATCGAAAAGTACAAAGAAGTTCCCATGGCCAGGTTCGAAACGTACGGCTGCTACCAAGGCCAAGTGGTCACTTTGGTCAATCACCGCACCTCATCGGTCGCCGAAATTTTCGCCGAAGCCATTCGTCTACACCCAGAGCACAAACTCAAAGGCGAAGCCACCTCCGGCGACGTAGTCCTCGCCATCTGGTACGGCATCTCAAAACTCGGCGAAGGCTTTAGCTTCTCGGTTCCTGAGGCCATCTACGAAACCGTTGACGGTTCACCGTTAGAAGGCCTAGGCTCCCAACCCGAAGAACAGTTGTTCTACGATCTTGACGATGCCGTGAACGGCAAAGACACTTGGGTCGAAAAAGCTTTTTAGTCGGGCTGGCGGTATTGCTCCATAATTTGTTTACCAAATGATTTCTCCGCCATTAGTAAATTGTGTTGGCGACAAAGTACCCTCAAGTTGTCGGGCGTATCACTTCCACCAAGTGCTTTGGGCCTAATGTGATCAATCTCGATTTGGTGGCTGCTGCCACAAACTCTGCCAGTGACGGGATCTTTGAAGGTGCATTTGCTATTTGCTTTTCGAATGATCGAGAGTCGAATCTGCGGTTTCGATTTTACTTCCGCAGCGGAAGTAGATTTCACTGGCGCCTTCAACGGATCAATCTTCTGAAGCATAAACTCAATTGCATAAGCTATTATATCCGCGTCACTTGCATTTGGGAACTTGTGCGACAAAACTTCTTTGGCCCTTTGAATTTGTTCTGCAGTTTCGTTTGAAAGATTCATTTGAAGACGGATTTGGTTTTGATCAATAACTCGTCGCCGCTCCTGATAAACTTGTGATGCGGTTTCAGGAAATCTCTCAGTCAAAGTCTGTTCTACTTCAACGGCGGATTTGTTCTCAATGCTTTTTATGATGTCAGCTTTTTCGAGTGACGATACTTTTTGACCCGAAGTTTTCTCCTGCTGTTTGATAATCGATTGCGCTTTACTTAATGTTGAAAGATTAACCGAGCCCGCAGTCAGTTTTTCAGAAACAGAAGGAACTGCCTTAAGTAGGCGAGCGGCTTCAATATGGCGATAAGCCGCAGCATTCGAATAACCACGACATTTAAAATCAAAAAATTTGCGCCTAAAATTAACTATACGAAAGAAATCTATACTGCGCTCAACCGGCGACAAGGGTTTTGCATTTGATGAACAGAGGCCCAGGGAGCGCGTTTAAAGTAGATGCAGGCAAAACTTAATCAAGTCACTTGCGGCGAAGAAACTCGAGAAAAAACCTCGTCAAATAAAAAAATAAAGAATTTATTTAATAACGCGCTTCGCTTCCGCTGCGAAAGCCATCCGCTGCCGAAAATAAAGAGGCATAGTCGAGCAACTCAATTCATTATTTGATCGCTTAGCAATCGACGGCCAATTTTCTTAAATATACCCGACATAAGTTTATTCAGGACGGACTTAGGCATTCGAATAATAGAGAGAGATGCCACACTGACAACTGAACTACTGCTTACAAGCGTAAATACCCTGACTAAACTTCGACTCCAAATCTACCTCGCCCTTTTGGCGGACTTTGACTAGGGCTTCTTGGAACTCGGGGAGGGTGCGGGAGTTGCCCTTGCAGGCTAAGAAGAAGTGTTCGTAGCTGTCGCGGTGGCGGCCGGTTTCAATTAAAGAACGGGCGAGGCCGATGTGGGCTTCGGGGAGCTTTGGGTCTAAGGCCACGGCGCGCTCAAAGTAGCGAGTGGCGACGGGGTGATTGTTTTGGCTTTGATAGAAGTCACCGGCCGCGACTTGCAGAAACGCACTGTTTGGAAATTTTCTGGCAGCGTTGGATAAAAGCTGGCCCGCTTTTTCGGTTTCTTTTTGGTCTTTGTAGGCATTGGCCATATACACAAAGTTTTTGGCGTTACTTGGAGTCATTTGTATTGCGAGCTTACAAGTCTGTAGAGCTTGCTCGATATAACCATCGATCGAATAAAGTCGGCAGAGCTCATTGTAAAGTTCCGGGCGTTTAGGAAAACGCTTGAGCATATCGTTGATGACCGCGCGAGCCTCATGGCGATTGTCGTTAGTAATAAACAAAGTCATCAAAGCTTCGTAGGGTGGTTTATATTTAGGGTTGAGATCAATCGATTTACGGTAAAACGCAATTCCCTTAGCTTCTTCAGTACCTTTTTGAAATGGATCGGCCTTTTTTGAAAGCGAGATCTGGGCGTGGCCTATGAGATAGTATAAGTCCGAGTTCTTTTCGTCTTTGATCAAAAGCGAATTCAAAATTCTGATTTCATCAACAAAGCCTTCGGTCTCATGATAGGCCGAGGCCAAATCTAACAACGCAAGCTCTGATGCTAAATCGGTGTAGGGGTTAATCACTTCAATCACGCGCTTATAATCTTTGGCGGCCATTAACTTCTCTGCAAGGCGCTCGCGAAGCTGCATATTATCAGGACGAGTTTTAAGTTGTTGCTCAAGTTTTGCGATTTCAGCTTTTTGTGCCGCACTTGGAGCAAAAACTTTCGGAGCAGTAGGTGCTTTTTTAGCCGTAGCTTGAGAGGCAGACGCAGGCGCTCTTCGTGTACCCACTTGAGCCTCTAGTGGTGACGAAAAGACAAAAATCGATACGAATAAAACAGAGATGAAGTTCAAATGGTTCATTAGCTTAATTATATTCTTAACTTAGACGAGATTCTATTTCTTTTCGCTTTCAGGCAGGACTAGGCGCTTGGGACCAGCTCACGGGCCGAAGAAACTGAGTCCAACTCGACTTCACGCTAGGCGAGTTTGTCTCAACAATAATCATTCAGGACTTAAACCGAAGTCCATCCATTCCGAAAACACTTATGGACCCTCACGATTTGAAGTGGGCAAAAAGCCAGAGATTAACTTTTTGTCAGCTGTCGTGGAGTTCGACAGAGCTAATTGCACCTTTAGCTAAGTGTGCATGAGTGTTTCATTTTGAGACACAAAGTTGCAGTGACGTTATTGGCTTAACGCTGTCGAAGTTGTTCTCGCTTTTTACGGCTCACGTTTTCTACGTTCGCCCTGAAAGCGTGGCATGTCCTTCGCTATTACTACATGTGAGCGGGAGGAATTATATGAAAGACCATAAGAACAAAGAAGCCCAAGGTAAAGTAATCCAATTTCCTGGAGTGACGGCTGAGCGTGCAACACTTGTTGCAGAAGAAAAAGCCCTTCGCACTTCTAATATGAAGAAGCCGATCATGGCCTTAGCTTCAACTGTACTGATTGCGACCGTCGTAAATTACTTCGTCCCGCAAACTTCAAAAACAGCCTCTGAACAAATGGCTATGAACTCACACGGTGTTCAAACTCGTAGCCTTGCAAGTCTTGGCGATGCGGGTAGAACCTTAAGAGATCCAAACTTTGAAAAGAACTTAGCACAAAAACTATCAAAACTTTCTTCTCGTGATATCGCAAGTGTAGGACGCGTTCCAACTTACGAGGATCGCCTACGGTTTGGTTACCTTGAAGGCAAATACGCTTTAAGAATGAATGATGGCAAACTCTCTGAGATTGAATTTTCTCAAGGTCCTGATGCCCCCAAATACTTAAACGACCGGGCAGAGTTTTTGACCACTTATAAAGACTTAATGCCTGTAGAATTTGAGAGCACGAAGAGCATTAGTCGTGAGATTTTGCCCAAAATGATTCACGAAACTTACCAATTGGTGTCGAACGATAAAGTGACCGCCGAAGTTCGCTTCGAGCTTGATCTTTACGGACGCCTAATCTCGATGAAAGTCGAGTCTCTCGCTCGCAATTAATAGCTTTTAAAACAAATTTTTAAGAAAAGGCTCGTTAAAAACGGGCCTTTTTTATTTAGCCGAAGCTCAAGAATTCCGATCAGTTACTATGGTAATTGATGATTTTAGCCTTAAGGCAAATCCAGATAAAAAAGAAGCTACGCCAGTTGCAAAAGTAAGTGTCGCACAAAATCTTGCAGCACCAACTGACCGACTAGCCGCTGCGATCATCGACAGCGTCATGATTTTAACTCCAACAATCATGCTTCTCATTTCTCCACTCAGAAAAAGCATGACCGAAACTTTAATTCTTCAACAAGAGTCAAAGTTTTTAGTCTCAACCGTAACCAGTTTGTTAATTGGTTTTTTTGTTGTATGGCTTTATCAAACTTTTATGCACGCTCGTTATGGTGCCACACTTGGAAAACTTTTTTTTAGTCTAAGAGTCGTCCAAACCGGAACAGATTCAAGACCATCTTTTGCACAAGCGAGCCTTCGAGCATTCACCTGGATTTTAGAAACTCTGTTTTTGTTTCCGCATCTCTCTGTTTTCTCACATCAAGAGCGGCGCACTTTTCATGATCGTTTGTCTGACACGACAGTGGTGTCATTAAAGAAGCCGGTGAGTGCGCCTGATTTTTGGGAACGCGCTTTTACACAAGGTGTATACGCAGCTCTGTTTGCTTTTTTAGTTTTAACTTCGATTGGAATTTTTAAAGGTGTAGTCGACGACCTGGGCGATCAATCAAAAATTCTTTCGCTTCTCGAAGAAAACGGCGACTTATGTGCCGCGGTCGGAGCCGCCGCAAAAACTTGGCCCGAAGAAAAAATCAGCTACGGTGCCGAACGACTCAATGTCGCAATGGCCATGTTTGCAGCGGGTATCATAAGCAAAAGCTGTCTTACGCAAGAAGCGGATCACTTAGCTGGTCACACTCGAGAAGAAGAGCCATTACTTTATCTCGCTCAATCTTTTATTCAGTCTGAAGATGCAGAGCTAAGCAACGAGTACCTAGACCGAGTCTGTAAGCTCGATAAAAAATCTGACGCTTGTTCAATGAGCCGAATTATCGGTGCTTGGTCCGATGAAAACTGGACAGAAGTGGACAAGATCTTTAACGATCTTCGAGGCACGACCAATTTGCATATGGCCGTATGGGCAGTTCGTCATTTAATGAAACAAGAACGTTACTTTGACGCTTTAACTTATATCGAAACGATCTCTCCGCAAAAGACACTCGCACCGTTCTTAAACGTTCAAAGAGTAAAAGCTTTTTGGAACCTGAATCGTTTTGCAGAGGCGCGCGCGATTGCCGCCGGAAGCCTTGATGTTGTAGATCTTTACGATAGCGTCGAGCTTTCTTCATGGCTTTGCCAGGCTGAGCTTGAACAAAGCTGTTCAATGAATCAATCGCTGAGCTGCCGTGCATTTGAAAGATATATTAATAACGGTCCTGATCTAATGGCCGACGGTGAGTTGGCTTTAGCGCGAGTTCAACAAGTTGAGTGCGGCGGCAAACCAAAAGAAAACTTAGAGCAATTGATTACCGAAGTACCGCAAGAACGTGTTCGCCAATATATGAACGCTTTGTTGATGAATCACCGAAAAAATCCAAAACAGGCAAAAGCTGAGCTTGCGGGTTTACTAAAGGACTCAAAAAAAGACGAAGTCGCATTTCTGGCAAAACGCCGTATGGTCGACTGGGCCGAATCTAAAGCGGCAGTCGAGCCTTTTTACGAAGAGTGGTTAAAGCTTGATGAGCATGACGACAAGTGGATCAAGTTAGGTAAAAGTTTGTTCTTTAAGTATCACTCTTTAGGAAGCCACAAGAAGGCTCTGCTAGTCGGTAAAGATTTAATCACGACGCCTGTTGCAAGTGCTGATTTCTATCAGGCTATGATTCTGTCGGCTTACCACACAGGTCACAAACGAGACGCTCTCGCTTTATTAAAATCTTATAAGCAGCTCGACACCGACTTAGTAGTCGAGCGATTGCCGGCGGCCGAAAGCGAATTTCAAGTCATTACAAGACTTCTCGAAGCCGAAGCTCACAAGTTTTCGGGAGCGAAATGATCTTTCCGTTCTTAAGCGGCATTGTGAATTTTAAAAAGGCTCCGGTCGCATGGACTTTGTTTGCTTTGAACCTCATCGTTTTTTTGATGTCTTATACACCTGAGATGATTTCTCAGTACCGTCTTGAAGATAAACTTAAAGATAAGTTTTTTATGAACTCTCAGGGTCGACTTTACGCTCAGTTTATCAACGACAACTCTCAATTCTATTCTCCGTTAATTCGCCAGATGGCGCGTAAAGTTCAAGATGGTGATACCGAAAAACTTGAGATGCTCAGCTCGCTTGCATTACGCAACGAAAAGTTCGTAGCCGAAGGGCCTGCAACAGAATTCAAAGGCGACCAAGTCGCAATCGAACGCTGGAAGCGGACCATTGCCTCTGTCAATCACCTCAAGTCCAAGCATCCAAGTTATCTCTTGGGGTTGAGTTCAGAAGACGTCAGTACATGGAAGTGGTTCAGCTATATTTTTATTCACAGCGGACTTCTTCATTTTTTGGGTAACATGCTTTTCTTTTTAATATTCGCCTGCTTTCTTGAGCCCATCATCGGGGGCTTAGCTCTTTTGGTTCTATTTCTTTCATCGGGCGCTTTTGCGGCGGGTTTTTACTTGATGATCTCAGGCGCGTCGGCGGCCCCGCTTGTAGGTGCGAGCGGTGCAGTCAGTGGAATGATGGCTTTCTTTTGCTTCTTGTATTGGACTAAACCGGTTCGTTACGTTTACTGGTTGTTTTTGCCTTTTAGAGGTTTTTCGGGATTCGTTTATCTTCCGGGCTGGATTATTTTTGCGATGTGGATCTTTGCCGATCTCGCAGGCTTTTTCAGCACCATAGAAGATTTTGGCGGAGTCGCTTACACCGCGCACTTGGGCGGTGAACTTGTAGGTTTAACTGCCGGTTTGGTTTTAAGTTTAATTCGAAGGCGTTACGCCGGTCTCGACATGCCCGTCATAAACGAAGAGATGGGCAAGGCCCATCCCTTTGATAAAATGATCGCTTATAAAACTCTTAACTAGGCGTCGCTGATCTTCTGCACGCCTTTTAGGCGTCGCCCTCTTGAGTCGGAGCGAATCCGCGGCGAAGAGTGTTTTCGGTGATCACGCGTGGATCCATAAACTGAAGTAAGTAATCGGGGCCTCCGGTTTTACTTCCAAGTCCTGACATTTTAAAACCACCAAACGGATGCCGCTCAACCATCGCGCCCGTGTTGCCGCGATTGATGTAGAGGTTTCCGACTAAGAAATCAGATTTCACTTTCTCAATATTGGCAGGGCTTCTTGAATAGACTCCGCCGGTTAACCCGTATTGAGTGTCATTGGCAATTTCGACTGCGTGATCTAAATCTTTTGCTTTAATGATCGCAAGAACTGGCCCAAAGATTTCATCTTGAGCAATGCTGGATTTTGGATCGACTTCGGTAAAGATTGTCGGTGGAACAAAGTGACCTTCTGGAACTTGTGGGCCTTGATACAAAAGTTTTGATTCAGACTTGCCTTTTGCAATCATCGAATCAATTTTGCTTTTTGCTTCGGCATCAATTACGGGGCCTAAATAACTTCGCGGATCTTCAGATGGTCCTTGATGAATACTTTCAACCGCAGATTTCAAACGCTCAACAAAGCGGTCGTAGTTAGATTCAAGCACAATCACGCGGCTGCAGGCCGAACATTTTTGTCCTTGAAAACCAAAAGCCGAATAAAGAACGCCTTGAACCGCTTCATCAAGATCCGCATCTGAGTCGACAATGATCGCGTTTTTACCGCCCATCTCAATGATACATTTTTTAACTGACATTTGGCCGGGGAGAGTAGTTCCGGCTTTGTTTACGATTTTTAAGCCCACATCTTTTGAACCCGTAAAGGCGATCAACGAGACATCTTTGTGGCCCGTTAAGTACTCACCAATTTCTTCGCCGTAGCCAGGTAAGAAGTTAATTACGCCTGGAGGAAAGCCCGCTTCTCGGCAAAGTCTCATCAGTTCTGCGCCTACCACTGAGCTTTGCTCGGCAGGTTTCATCACCACAGTGTTGCCGGTAACGGCGGCACCCACAACCATCCCAGCTAAAATCGCGAGAGGAAAGTTCCAAGGTGCAATCACAACTGCAACTCCTTTAGGAACGTAGTGGTAAAGGCTGAGTTCGCCTGGTGCATGTCCGGTTCTTTTTGGATTTAATACTTTGCGAGCTTCGCGCGCGTAGTAGCGGCAAAAGTCGATGGCTTCGGTAATGTCACCGTCGGCTTCTTCCCAAGTTTTTCCAACTTCAAAAACTTCTAAGGCTGAAAGCGCATAACGATCTCGTAACATAAGATCTGCGAGTTTTTCTAAAAGTTGCGCACGTGATTCAACAGGAGTGGCACACCATTTTTTAAATTGTGCTTTTGCCGCTTGAACCGCATCTTCGGCTTCTTTTGTTGAAGCCACAGCAACTTCACCCACACATTCTGTAGGCTTAGAGGGGTTATAACTTTTTAGAGTCTTCCCGGTTTTAACGTCTTTGTTGTTAATCACAAGCGGGGAGAAGTTGCCGAATTTTTTGCGCTGAGTTTTAAGTGCCTCTTCCATTTTTTTACGCACTTCGGGCAAACCAAAATCAAGTGGCGCTTCGTTATAAAATAATTGAGGATCTGTATGAGGTACCGGGCTTGACGCCACTAAAGCTTCAGCAGGATCAGCTAACAGTTTTTCTGTTGAGACATTGTCAGCAAACTTGGACCGCAAAAAGGATTCGTTAGAAGTGTTCTCAAGTAATCGGCGCACGAGGTAAGCCATGCCGGGGATAAGTTCTCCGATTGTCGCGTATTCGCGAACACGAAGCCCTTTTTTAACTAATGATTTTTTGATTGCATCGGCCATTCCGAAAAGCATCTGAATTTCTACGGCTTCTTTTGGAAGTTTGTACTGCTCAGCTAAAACTAACGCTGCCGCAATTGAGCGCACGTTGTGTGACCCAATGGCGACTCGAATGTGAGGGTAAGCTTTAATTAGCTCTTCAGCGCAGTATTCGTAGTTAAGATCAGATTCTCGTTTGATTGTGTAAACGGGGATAGGCCAGCCTTTTTGATTGGCGTGAATCGTTTCGTAATCCCAGTAGGCGCCTTTTACCAAACGAATTGTAAAGGAGGTGCCGCGAGTTTTTGCGTACTGAATAAGTTTTCGGCAATCTTCGAGCGAGTCGCGTAGGTAGGCTTGAATCACGATTCCAAAGTGTGGGTAAGAGCGAAACTCATCTTCCATTAAGATTTCACGAAACACTTGAAGCGTTAAATCTTTATGAGCGTATTGCTCCATATCGATATTGATAAAAACATTGTTCTTAACTGCTTGTGAAAGCAAAGGGCGAAGACGGTCTTTCAAAATTGTGATCGAAGCTTCCCAAGCGGTCTCTTTGATTTGGCTGTAAAGAGAAGTGAGTTTTACGGACACATTCACTTTAGGAATCGCGCCACGCTCGTCACGGTCTAAGATTGCAATTTCATCCCAAGATTTTGCATCATCTGCGAGCCACTGAATAAGTTGTTGGTAGCGATTGAAATAATCTTTGGCTTCAGTTTCTGAGAGAGTGGCTTCGCCAAGTAAATCGGCGGTAAAGCAGAGGCCGTTCTTGCGGCCTTTTTTTAAAACGGGGAGTGCATCTTTTGGGCTCTCTCCCGTAATAAACATTTTCGCCATTTGTTGAACGTTCTTTTTAACTGCTCCAGCCATCAAGCCCGGAGCCAGCGACCCCATGCCTACACCGAAATTAAAGATCGAAGGAAGTTCGTCCCCTTTTTCGGCGAAGTATTCTTTAAGATGTTTTGCAACTTCAGAAGAGCTGTTGAGGTAAGGAAGCACGTCAACAAATCGGAACATTTGTGTTTTAAAATTATCATTCTTCATGGACCATTCCATGATTCGGCCATACCACCAGTCTTTGTTGAAGATGGATCCGCCTTCATTTTCAAGGCTCGCGAAGATCTCTTCACCCTTAGTTTTTACCCGTTGTTGAAAATTTGAATTGCGAGTCGAAGAAAAAGCGCTGTTTGGGGTCTTGCTTCCTGATGAAGTCATAGTCTCCACGGATCCTCCTGAATGAGCTGATTTCGGCGTGAGTATGAGAGTGGATTTAGGGCAAATCAAGTCAATTCTACGCGGCAGGTTATCGCCTAAGGAGAGAGCAATAAAAAAATATGTCTTTAATATTCGAAATTGTTCAGCTAGCTTTTAGAAAGCCTCACTTGCTAGGTAGTATAAAGCCTACTAAAGTATTTTTAGTGACGCGTTTTACGATTTGTATGCAGAGAAGGAGCCGAAGTGGCCACTGAAAAAATTCTCGTCATCGATGATGAGCCCGATATTTGCGATTTAGTTAAGGATTTACTCGAAAGAGAAGGCTTTCAGGTTGAAAGCTCGCTTTCTTCAGTCGGAGTCTTACACAAGATCGAAGAATTTAAGCCTGATCTCGTTTTGGTGGACTTTATGCTCCCCGGCGGAGGCTTAGAACTCATTAACTTATTGCGCGCTCACCCAACCTTCAAAAGCCTCTCGATCATTGTGATCACCGGAGCTGATGAAGAGATTTATAAAGTAGAAGCACTCGATAGCGGAGCAGATGATTACGTTGTGAAGCCTTTTTCAGGAAAAGAGCTTTCGGCCCGCATTCGTGCGGTCCTTCGTCGCTCACAATCGCGTGAAAAAGAAGCCGTTCCGACAGAAGGCCCGGAAGTTATTAAGACTGAAGGCCTCGTAATTGATCTAAAATCTCACCGTGTCTTAAAAGACGGGAGCGAGGTTTATTTAACTCTGACCGAGTTCAGAATCTTAAGCGAACTTCTAAAGCGCCAGGGCAGCGTCTTATCTCGCGACCAACTTCGCGAAAAAGCCCTCGGCAACTTCAACGTGACCGACCGAACGATCGACGTCCACATGGCGTCGCTCCGAAAAAAGCTCGATCACTACTCCAACTCCATCCACACCATCCGCGGCGTCGGCTACCGGTATAATTAAAGGTTCCACGTTCTTTTTTTGCGACTGAAAGCATCAAAGGCGCGGCAGCGCCTTTGATGCTTTCAGT
>CAZDFM010000036.1:0-1086 GCA_964504465.1 uncultured Pseudobdellovibrionaceae bacterium
CAGGTCAAGCTCCGCAAGTAGTGATGACGGTTCCTTTACTTGAAGGCTTAGACGGCGTTCAAAAAATGTCCAAGAGTCTCGACAACTACATCGCAGTCGAAGACAACCCTCGCGAAATGTTTGGTAAAACCATGCGGGTGTCAGACGTTCTGATGTTTCGCTACTACGAACTTTTGACAGATAAAACGAATCAAGAAATTGCATCAATGAAATCCGGAATCGAATCAGGCTCTCTTCATCCTCGGAAAGCCAAAGTCGATCTAGCAAAATACTTGGTCGCAAGATTTCACGGCCAAGATGCTGCCGAAAATGCCGAACAAGAATTTGATCGGATCTTTGTAAATAAAGGTCTCCCAGACGACATGCCCGAAATAAGCGTGTCATTTAATGAACCCGTCTGGATTTGTAACTTATTAAGAGAAGCCAATATGGCAACTTCAAATGGTGAAGCCCGTAGATTAATTGAAGGCGGTGGTGTCGAGTGGGCTGGACAAAAAGTAAAAGACCCGCAAGCCAAACTCACGCTTAAAAAAGGTGAGGAAGCCGTGCTCAAAGCCGGCAAAAAGAAATTCGCCAAAATAAAGGCGACCTGAGCGTTTTCTGACTGGGTACTTCAGTTCCGCTTCGGAACTGAATTTAGTACTGACTCCGGCGACGGAGTTAAATGCGAAGTAGGCGGCTCCCATATGAGATCGCCTCAGCGAAAAACCTGACTCCGACGTCGGAGTGACGGGTGCGAAGTGTGGACTATCAGTTCCGCTTCGGAACCGAGTTTGGTACTGACTCCGGCGCCGGAGTTAAGTGTGATGGAAATACGGGCGGCTCCGATGAGGAATCGCCCGGCGAAAACCCTGACTCCGACGTCGGAGTGGCAGGTGCGAAGTGTGGACTATCAGTTCCGTTTCGG
Source organism: uncultured Pseudobdellovibrionaceae bacterium (assembly GCA_964504465.1). GTDB lineage: Bacteria > Bdellovibrionota > Bdellovibrionia > Bdellovibrionales > UBA1609 > CAZDFM01. The sequence goes on from CAZDFM010000036.1 coordinate 908, forward strand.
AACTGATGCGGCGAAACTTACTCCTCGACGGAGTAAGAACTTTGCCAAAAAGAATAGGGGAGTGATCCCCATTTTTAAAAGGATTTGAAACATGAAAGTTAAATTTCTTCCCATGGAAACCGAACTCGAGATTAAACCTGGCCAGTCGGTGATGAATCTCGCGCACGAAAACGGCATTA
>CAZDFM010000036.1:1096-11182 GCA_964504465.1 uncultured Pseudobdellovibrionaceae bacterium
ACGGCATTAATATTCTTTCAGTTTGTAACGGGATGCCCAGCTGTGCAGAGTGTAGGGTGAAGGTCGTCGAAAACGATCACTGCGTTTTGCCCCCTTCTTCAAAAGAACTAAGCCTTATTGGTACCGGTTACTTTTTAGATCAACGCCGTTTAAGCTGCCAGCTTCTCTGTTTTGGTGACATCACAGTCGACGTCACTGAACAAATTGAAAAAGCCAATGAAGCCAAAGTTAACAAGAAGTTCTTAAAGCGCGCGCAAAAAGCCAACGCCGAAGATTCCCACGCTTTAAACGGAATTTTAATCGAACAAGACCAAGAGATCTTACAAGAGATTTCAAAAGAACCCGAACAGCGCGGACGCACTGAAAATCGCAACGAAGGCCCTCTGGCGGGTCGCGAACGGCAAGACCAGGGAAACCGAAATCAAAATCGAAATCGCAGCGGCGGCGGCGGCGGCGGTAAAAACGAGGGGCGCGGAGGCAGAAACGAAGCCCCTGGCGAAAATCGCAACGCTCAAAATCGAAACGAAAATAATCGCGGCGGCCAGAATCGCAAAGATTCTAATCGCGGCGGCGGGGGAAACAATCGACCGGGTCGTGACCGCGGCGAGCAATCGCGAGGCGGATCTCCTCGTGGCGGTCAGCCGCGTGATGCGCAACCGCGCGGAGCACAACCACACGGCCATCCTCCTCGAGGCCCACGCCCTGAGCAAAACAATCGTCCTGAAGTTTTAACTGAAGGAGCTCAACCACGAGCAGAAAACCGTAACGACGCTCAAGGTGAAAACCGCGAAGCAAGACCTCAACAAGAAGGGCCCCAAAATCAAAACCGCCCCCAAGGTGGAGGCGGAGCAAACCGCGGCGGGCGCGGGCGACGTAGACGCCGCTAGAAATTCGTTAAATATTTAATCAAGAAACAGTTTTTATTCAGCGGCCGTTGCAAAATAAACGGTGCTGAGTTCTCCGACTGTGCAGAGTGAATTACCAAGTATTCCATTGCTCGCGTTTTCGATGAGTTCACTTACCGAGAAACTCCCGTCGAAGTCTTCATATTGAAAAGAAAGCGCTGCAAGTCGTGATTTGCCAGTCGTATTGTCGGTGACAGAGGGGAAATACTGTCCAATAAACACTCCGCTTTTATCTACATTTTTTATTATATATAACAAGCCACCTGCATGAATGGTGAGAAGTTCTTCTTTTTCATCGTAAATCCCGAAAGCGTAGTCGGATATCATATCTAGCTGTTTTGCCTGCTCAGCAGTAAAATTGCCGGGAGCAAAACGGGCACGTAAATCGCCAAATTCTTGGGTCTTAGTTGTTTTCTTGGTCTTCAAGTCTATGCAGGTTTGCATCGATACCTGATAGTTGCCGACTAAGTTTGGAAGCTCGGTCATCGCAGCTTGTGTTGTGCTGGATAAAACGGCCAAGGTACAAATCAAAGTCGCAAACGCGGACTTATGCATAGTCTCTCCTAATAGATAGTGATCAAAACGCAGATTAACCTGTGGCGCTCGTTTTCTAAATACCCCCTGCAAACAAGACAGGCTTGTAAAGAACTTCGACAGAACCCAAGTTGCCAGCTCGAAGCCAACTGCGTTAAACGGCATAAATTTGTCAGAGCTCTCAAGCGCGAGTACTATTTTGAAAAGGGAGGCAAACAATGCTGTTACTGGCACTTTCGTATTTGGGTGGATTTCTCACCATACTCTCACCCTGTATTTTACCCGTACTCCCTTTTGTGTTCTCAAAGGTCGACCGAAATTTCTTAAAAACGGGCTTACCACTTTTGCTCGGAATGGCGGTTACCTTTGCGTCGGTTTCACTCATTGCAATCCTTGGAGGCAATTGGGTAGGTCAGGCAGGTGAGGTAGGGCGCTGGGTTGCGGTCGTACTTATGACCTTTTTTGCAGTGTCGCTGATCTTCCCGGTCTATCTAGAAACTTGGCTTAGACCCCTCACTCGAATCGGAGTGAAGCTTCAACAAACTCAAGGCAAAAAGGAAAGTCCTCTGACTTCGTTTATAATTGGAATTGCGACCGGCTTTTTGTGGGCTCCCTGTGCTGGACCGATCTTAGGATTAATACTCACCGGTGCAGCGACTCAAAAAAGTGCCTTGGGCTCTGCAAGTTTTTTGCTCGCCTATGCGCTAGGCGCCGCAAGTTCGCTCGCCCTTGCGTTGTTTGCAGGGAAAAATATTTTTAATAGACTCAAAAAATCGCTTAAGGCCGAAGCCTACTTACGAAAAGCGATAGGAGTCGCAATCTCAATAGGCGTGATAACGATCGTTTTTAATTTAGATCGAACAATACTTACTAAAATTTCGAAATTCCAAACTGAAAGCCTCGAACAGCAGCTTATTGGTTTTCTTGATCGCAAAGGAGAAATGCCCAATAACTTTCGAGTGGGTCAACTTGACGACTTAAAACTTGCAGGGCCCTGGTTTAATTCAGAACCTTTAAGCCAAACTGAACTTAAAGGAAAAGTCGTGCTGATCGACTTTTGGACTTACTCCTGCATCAACTGCATTCGCACTTTGCCCTATGTAAAAGCTTGGAGCCAGAAATACAAAGAAGCCGGCCTCGTTGTGATCGGTGTACACACTCCTGAATTCGGCTTCGAAAAAAAGCCCGAAAACGTTCAAGCCGCAATGAAAGATTTAGGAATCACTTATCCCGTCGCACTCGACAACGATTTTAAAGTTTGGAAAGAGTTTAATAACCGTTACTGGCCTGCACATTATTTTATCGACCGCTCAGGAAAAATTCGTCATCACCATTTTGGCGAAGGGGAGTATGCGCGCTCCGAAAAGATCATTCAAAAACTTTTGAGCGAAACCGAAGCAGAGTCTCGCTTAATCAATCAAGAGCTTGCCGTCAACGAAGCCGTCGATGCGCAAGCTCCCACAGATTTTAGTAAAATCCGCTCACCCGAAACCTACATTGGCTACCAACGCATCAAGGGTCATAAGATGACCCCCGAGATCAAACGAAAATCCACAGAGATCTATCAAACGCCAGAAACTTTGAATCTGAATGAGTGGGGCCTCTCTGGCAAATGGACCATCCAATCCCAATATGCAGAACTTGAAGAAGCAGGCGGAAAAATTACGTACCGCTTTCAAGCGCGTGATGTGCACTTAGTGCTCGGTTCAAACTCCAATCAAGAGCTTCGATACCGAGTCAAAATTGACGGCCAACCTCCAGGCGCCGATCACGGTGTCGACGTCAACCCTCAAGGCGAAGGAAGCATTCGAGAGCACCGGCTCTACCAACTCATCCGAATTAAAGATGTAAACGATATTAAAACGCGAACTTTTGAGATCGAGTTTTTAGATCCAGGAACCCGAGCCTACGCCTTTACTTTTGGCTAAAATGTTCGGCTAAAATGTTCCAGCTTCTTTTTTTGTCTCGAGCCGCGTCAATCGCAAGCGAGCTATAACTCCAAATTATAGAAGCTTACGAATAGCGACTCATATCGAGAATCTGCGTCTCATAAGTATTCAACAGCTGTTGATATGTTTCGGCATTCTGCGATTCCCTTTACCCTAAGGAGGCCGCTACGGCTCTACGCAATTGGAAAAGGTTAATGTTCGAGCTAAAGAATTTTCTCATCCGCGATATTGAATTCAAGGTGCACATTTCGGGTACGGGTAAACCTTTGGTTTTCTTTCACGGCTATGGCGGGAGCATGAAAGACTGGGACGATTTAAAGCCCTATCTCAACGCCGAATGCCAAATTTATATAATCTCACTGAAACCTCTGATTAAATCCCTTCGTCCAATTTCGTTTTCTGAGCAGGTTGGATATTTACGTGAACTCATGGAAGCGCTTTTCCCGCAGCGGCCCGCAATTGACACCGTAAGTACGAGCTATGGCTCCGCATTGTCTTGGGCGCTGTTTCAGGTTTGCAATTTACAGGTCGACCGAAATATTCTGATCAATCCGATGCCTCTTGATCCACTCATGTGGATGCGAAGTCTTGAACTAAAACTTCTCGCGGCCGTTGCTCGCTCAAATTTGCTTCTTGGCCTTTTTCTGATGACTCGGCGAGGGCAGCTGCATCTCCTTAAGCTCAGCAAAATATTCGGACTCGAAAGCCGCGATGCGCCTGCCTATAAAACCTTCGGCAAAAGAAAGCGCCTCTTAATTTTCGGGGCTCTTCAAAGATTTTTTTGGATCGCCCGCAGTGAAGATTGGGACAAACATTTAGAAAACGCAGTCAAAAAAGGAAATGCTCTCATTGTATACGGAGCCGGCGATCCACTTTTTCACGGCTCTGATTTCAAACAATACGAAAAACTTTTTTCAGAATCCAAAACCTACCGCCTAGCTCAGGGCTCGCATCTCCTCATGAAAAGCCACTCCCAAATACTCGGAAATATCATCACAGCCTACCTCACCAACAAAATTACCGACCACCACCAACTCTTCCTCACAACCGCCGAAGCCACTCCAGAAGACCTCATCCTAGAGTCAGCCTAAAAGCTTGCCTCGCTAGCCGCCCACGTTTTTTTTGTCCCATCTTGCGCTAAAGTCATTAAGTCCGAAATTCGTCTGAGAACCCGAGTCAAGTTTCTCAAGAGTGCCTAAGCCTGTTAAGGGAGGGTGTCGGTGCAGTTTGCATATTAGGTATGGCTCGCAAAAAAGTTCCAGCTCAAGCAGATTTTCCGTACCACGTTACTGGTCGATGCATTAACAAAGATTGGTTTAGTATTCCGATGGAAGAGGTTTGGAAGGTAATGTCTGAACAGCTCACTTTTATTCAGCATGCCTTCGGAGTAAAAATTATTGCGTTCGTACTTATGAATAATCATTTCCACCTCATTATCCAAACTCCGAGGTCTAATTTAAGCAAAGCGATGGAATGGTTCATGCGCGAGACTAGCCGCACGCTTACTCGTCTGGGAAACAGGGAGAATCAAACTTTCGGCCAAAGATTTTTTCGTAGCATGATGACAAAGCCAAATTATTTTTTAAATGCCTACAAGTACCTCTATCATAATCCAGTCAAAGCGCGCATTTGCGAGGATGTACTTTCGTATCCCTAAAGCACTCTTCCAGGATTGATTGGCCAAGCTCGACTTACGATTCCGATCGAAGAAGACTTAACTTTATTCAGTGATATAGATGGCACTCTTAATTGGCTCAACGCAAAACCAACCGAAGAAAACTGGGAGGCCGTAAAAAAAGCTCTTCGAAAAAAAGAATTTAAATTTGGCCGCGTGAATAGAAAGAGTCACCCTCTCGAAATAACTGTTTTGTAATCTTACACTTGGAACTCAATCTAAATTTTAGGAATAGCCCGTGAAATCCTGCGAAAGTGATAAAATTTCAGAGCAATTTGACGCAGTAAGGGACAAAAAAAGAACGTGGAACCTTTAAAGGAGGCGTCGGTTAGACGCCGAAGCTGGAGCCGCAGCCGCAGGTTTTTTTGGCGTTGGGGTTTGAGAAGACGAAGCCTTGGCCGTTGAGGCCGCCTTCGTAATCGAGGGTCATGCCTAGAAGGTAAAGGAGACTTTGGTTGTCGACGATGACTTTGGCGCCATTGGATTCGAAGACTTTGTCTTGGGCTTTAACTTCTTTGTCGAATTCCATTTTGTAGGAGAAACCTGAGCAACCGCCTCGCTTAACAAAAACGCGAAGTGCGGCGGCCTCATCGGCGCCTTCTTCAGCTTTGAGAGCATGGATTTTTTTAGCTGCTGACTCGGAGACTTGAATCATAGTTTCTGGTCCTCTAGGTAAGACTGAACTTATAAGCCCCTCTCTTGCGAAAGGAAAGCTTTCCCACTTAATTCTCTGTATTGTAGCACAGTTGTCAAGACTGCGCTCTGGTTTTTTACTATTGGTAATCGGCTAAAGGATTGAATTTTCTTGGTTTTTCTTGATGATTCCGACGATTTTTTCGATCGCGATATGTACATCCTCTGAACTCGTAAAACGACCCATTCCAAGCCTTACGGTCGCACGAGCCGTAGGCTCGTCAAGCCCTAGGGCGGTCAATACGTGGCTTGGAGCAGGGTTACCGGTTGTACAGGCCGAACCTGAGCTACAGGCTAGGCCCCCGAGTCCCATTGCGAAGAGATCGCTTGAGAGATTGCGAAACGAAAAAGAAAGATTGTTGCAAAGCCGTTCAGTCGGGTGGCCGTTTAAAATAATATCGCGGCTCAAGTTCATGATTCGGCCCACAACTAATTTCTGAAACGACAAAAGTCGCTCGTGTTCGGTTTTCATGTATTCGCCGCAAAGTTCACACGCGCGGCCCAAACCAACGATACCTGCGACATTCAAGGTTCCGGGGCGAATACCTTTTTCTTGAGTTCCACCAAACATTAAGGGGCGAAGCATTTGTTCAGCACCACTTCTGATAAACAAGGCACCGACACCTTTAGGTCCATAAATTTTGTGACCCGAAATCGACAAGAAATCGACTTTCCATTTTTTAAGATCAATCAAAAACTTTCCGGTCGCCTGAGCGGCATCTGTATGAAAAGCGATCCCTTTTTCATTCGCAAAAGCGGCTAAAGTCTCAATCGGATTGATCGAACCTACTTCGTTATTGGCGGCCATAATTGAAATGAGTTTCGTGTTGGGTTTTACCGCAGCTTTTAACTGTTCAAGTTCGATTTGCCCATAAGAGTTGGCCTCAAGTACCGTTACTTCGGCACCAAAAAACTTAGCCTCTTTGCAAACATCCAAAACTGCTTTGTGCTCGACGTTGGAGGTGATGATATGCGGATTTTGACCCATAAATTTTTGCGCTAATCCTAAGATCACCATGTTGTTGGATTCAGTTGCGCCGCTTGTCCAATACACTTCTTTAGGTTCGCAGTTTAATAAAGCGGCCACTTGTTTACGGGCCTTCTCAACACCCATTTCGGCCTTCCAGCCATAACTGTGGTTTTTACTCGAAGCATTGCCGTACTCTTCGCCTAAGTAGGGCTGCATGGCTTCTAAAACTAAGGGGTCAAGGGGAGTGGTCGCGTTGTTGTCGAAATAAATAGGCTTCACGGCTTTTTTCAGTGGTGTGGGCGTCGGACAATGAGGGTCCATGAATATTTCTCCAGAAAGGTGAGCAAATACTAGTTTCGGGGTGTGTCTCTGTTATAATCCCATTTTTCCGTTTAATCCAAGACGGAATATGAAAGGAAGCCATTGCCTCTTCGATTTGAAAGTTTTTTTTCGACCTCCGGCCAGGACCCCTATGACAAAATCTTATGGGAGCGGCGCGAGTCAAAACTCACCGACAGCAAGGGTAAGGTTTATCATCACTACACTGATCTCGAATTTCCGAACTTCTGGTCGCAATCTGCAATCGATATCGCAACCTCAAAGTACTTCCGCAGAGCAGGAGTACCAGAACCTTACGGCAAAGATGGCTCCGAAACTTCGCTAAAAAATCTTATTCTAAGAGTCACCAAAACCATCGCACAAGCAGGCGTTGAACAAAAATATTTTAAACAAGAAGACGCCGACATTTTCGAAAAAGAACTTCGCACACTCCTCGTCGAGCAACGAGCCGCCTTTAATTCTCCAGTATGGTTTAATTGCGGGCTCTATCATCAGTACGGAATCAAAGGAACAAAAACCGAACTCTACAGTTGGGATGAAAGAACTCGTAAAGTGCAACTCTCAGAGTACTCTTACGAGAAGCCGCAAATCTCGGCCTGTTTTATTCAGTCCGTATCTGCAGATCCTGAAAGCATCGAAGCCTTAGCCCAAAAAGAAACGAAGCTATTTAGATTTGGCTCAGGTTCGGGCACCAATTTTTCAAATCTACCGGGCTCGCAAGAAACCGAAAACGAACAACAAAAATTAATTCCAGTTTTAGAGATGCTCGACCGAGGTGCCGCTCTCGTTAAATCAGGTGGGATCGCCAGACGAGCTGCCAAGATGGTTTGTCTCGACGACGACCACCCTGACATCCTTGCTTTTGTAAGATGGAAACTCGAAGAAGAACGAAAACTCAAAGCTCTGGTTGAAGCCGGCCAAGAGGGACACTTTGAGGGCGAAGCCTTTCAAACTTTGACCGGGCAAAACTCAAATAATTCGGTGAGAATTTCTGACGAGTTTTTAGAGGCGCTCAAACACAAAGACCGTTGGCTTTTAAAGTCGCCACAAACTCGAAAACCGCTTGAAGAAATCCCAGCACAAGAAATCTGGAAAGAAATTTGCCAAGCCGCCTGGGAATGCGCTGATCCAGGAGTTCAATTCAGCGATACGATTAACAATTGGAACACCTGTGCACGCAGTGGCGGAATTCGAGCCAGTAACCCGTGCTCAGAATATATGTTTCTTGACGAGACAGCTTGTAACTTAGCCTCAATAAATTTAGCGAAGTTCTACTCTAACGAAAATGGTTTTGATTTTGAAGCCTACCGTAAAGCCATTCGAACGCTGATCATCGCTCAAGATATCTTGGTGGACTTTGCAGGTTACCCCACTCAAGCGATTGCACGTAATTGCCACCGCTACCGTACACTCGGCTTAGGCTACGCCAATCTTGGTGGGCTTTTTATGCGAATGGGATTTTCTTACGCCTCAAAACAAGCAACCGATTGGACTCACGTCTTAACAGCAACACTTCAAAGCGAGGCTCTACTTACTAGTAGTGAAATTTCAAGATACCTTGCTCCTTTTGAAGCCTACCCAGAAAACGCAAAAAGCTACGCCAAGGTTATCTCGCAACACAAAAAACTTTGGTCCGAGTTTAATACCAATTTGCCAACTCTTAAAGAAGTCCGCGAATACATTACCACTCAGTGGGAACAAGTCGAAAAACGAAACGAGATGAGCGGCATTCGAAACGCACAGGTAAGTGTGATCGCACCGACTGGCACCATCGGTTTATTTATGGGCTGTGAAACTACAGGCATTGAACCCGAGTATTCGCTCATTCGCTATAAGCAACTTTCGGGTGGTGGAGTGATGAAGTTCATCAACTCTGCAATTGAAGAAAGCCTCAAAAACTTAAAATATTCTCCCGAGCAGATCGTTGAGATCACCGACTACTTGTTAAAGAACGAAACCATCGAAGGTGCGCCACATTTAAAAGACCAACACCTTCCAGTTTTTGACGCCTGCTATTCCGGTCGCAAGGGTACGCGAAGAATCGGATGGCTGGATCAACTTCAGGTTGTTCAAGCCGCGCAAAAATTTATCAGCGGAGCCATTTCAAAAACCGTAAATTTACCGCGCGAGGCCACGCCAGAAGAAATTTCTGAACTCTATTTAAAAGCACACAAGATGGGAATCAAATCGGTTTCTATTTACCGAGAAGGTTCCAAATCATCACAGCCTCTGACTTCTAGTAACTCAAGTCTTTAAGATTTTTCCTTATTTAGAAGTTTTGGAGCCATTCGGTTTGCTACTCAGTTAAAAATGGCTTAACGGTAAAGGTGGCCTTTGAGAGCTCAAGCCCAGACTTTAATTATTTTAGTGTTTATTTTGGCAACGCAGCCGGCTTGGACTCAAGACTCGCTCCCTCAAACTCAATCTGATGATTTTATACATTTAAATCTAGAGCCAATTGAGCAGGACAAGCTTGCGCAAAATTTCGGGCTCGTCTACCTCGCCCAGTGGAGCTTCTATCTAGCCTCTCAACAAGAGACGATTCGTGATCATGGCAGTATTGAGCGCTTGTTTGAAAATATCGGCAAAACCGGTTTTGACCGGGACAACTTTGAATACAATGTTTTGAAACATACGTGGGCAGGAAGTTACTATTATCTATTTTATCGCTCGCGTGGCTATGGAGTAACGACAGCTTTTACGTGGACTTTTATTTCGTCACTCGCATTTGAGTACACGGTCGAAACTTTGACAGAACCGCCAAGTCTTCAAGATATTTATCAGACCCCCATTTACGGAACCCTCGCCGGGATAGGTTTAGAAAAACTCAGTCTCTATTTGCATTCAAAAAGAATTTGGCCAGCTCGAGCTTTGGGTTTTTTGTTGAACCCGTTTACGATGTTTGGTTTTTCGGCTTATGACTGGGCTGCCGCGCCCCGGGTACAAAAAGATTATTTAGGAATGCAGTGCACGCGAGGACTTCCGCAATGACAAGGTCGACGCGGGCGAGGTCGGCGCCGG
>CAZDFM010000037.1:0-11088 GCA_964504465.1 uncultured Pseudobdellovibrionaceae bacterium
AAGTAAATACTTTGCCCGCCGCTCTATGCTGACAAGTTGTCTATCTTTGAGTTCTTCAAGGACGTCCTTTGGAAAACGAAATCGCAACTCTTTTGAACTCCGCTCAAGTCCCATAAGCTTCCGCTGAGCTTTCGGCACCGTTTCAAAATGTTCAGTTAAACCCCGACGTACGGTTTCAACCTCTGGAAGTTCAGGCATAAGACGCAATTAACCTGCTCAAATCGCGTGAGTCAACTGTTCGACCCGTACTTTCGACCTCGAAATCGAAAGGATTCGGTTTGCATTTCAAAATGAGGACCGGTTGAAGCGAAAGTTCAAGATTGCCAGTCGGGAACCCACGCTGTTGTACGCCCACCAATTTGCTCATGGAGAATTTTTCCGCGCGAAGTTTTGGCTACTTTTGATTTGCCCCAGCGATCATGAAAGAGCCAGGTTTTAGGATAAAGTTCTGAATCAGCATCGGCTTTCACAGCTTTTCGAACAACCTCGAGTGTCGCTTTGTGCAAGGCCTTCACTTTGGCGGTATCCAAGTCTGAAGCTTTTCTGTGAGGCGACAGGCGCGCTTGAAACAAGATTTCATCGGCCAACCAGTTGCCTATTCCCGCAAATAAATTCTGATCAAGGAGAACCGACTTGATGGCTTTTTTGCGCTTCTTTAAACGCTCGGATAATTCTTTTGGATTTGGAAAATCCAAAAGCGGGTCATAACCCAGGCTCTTGATTCGCGAATGCTCCCAAGGATCCTCCGTAAGCCAAAGTCGTCCAAACCTGCGCGGGTCAATGACCGCCATTTCGCTACCGTCTGAAAATGTTATGAGAAGTCGGCTAAACCAGAGTTGGCGATCTTCCTCCTCCGGTCGACGCTTTTTATCAAGACTCTTTGTTTGTTTCTTATTTAAACCTTGTTCGGTTTTTACCGGTTCAGCCTCGCTCTCAGCTTCTCCCCAAACTTTGCGATGCTGTTTTTGTTTTGGCTTCAAGACAGAAATGTTCCCGGTCATTCCCAAATGAATGATGAGTGCTCCGCGCCCTTCAAGCTCAAGCCAAAAGTATTTTCCTTTTCGACCTGTGCCTTTAATTTTTGCCCCGATGAGTGCTTTTTTTACCTTGGGCAAAGGCGCAAACTGAAACATCCATCGATCTTTAGGATCGGCCACAATTTCTTTTATTTTTTTACCGCGCAAACTCTCATGCAACCGGCGACGAATAGTTTCAACTTCAGCTAATTCAGGCATGCCCCGAAATTAATCTCCTCTCTCCAATCGAGTCAAACCCTCCGCCTTTGAAATACAATTGATGGTGAAATCTAAAAATACCTTTGGGCGTTCTGTAGCTTTCAGAGTAAAGACTTTAGGTAAAAAACGAACCGAAACAGCTGAGTCATCACCTTCGACGTCGAAAGTAGAAGAGAATTCTAAAAATAAAAATTCTCAAATTGCTCGCTCTGCTTTGTTTTCACTGTAACCAGCGACGAGCCATGAAAACTTTTAGAAATGCTCCTCGCTACCCCGCTCATTAAGATTGAGGGTCATGTCGCCCTTTTTTGGAATCGAGATTCTGTTAGGCAGGATGCGCATCGCACATATTATCGCAGGCCTTACGGAACTGTTTTGTTTTTTCCACATCTCGCGCAAGCATTGTACTTCGCACGAAGAGCCTGATCTGATGGACCTATGAAAAACGCACTTCTCATTTTACTATTCGCGACCATAACTCCTCACGCTTTTGCCGACGTCGGTGACTTTTCACTCATGCTTGAGAGTGGGGCGGTTTGGCAGCATCGAAATGATGCTCGGATTCATCCGGATCGCGGGAGTTATGTTGAGTTTGATGAGTATGACCATGGGCCCTTCTTTCATTATCGTTTTGAAGCCTATTATCAAATTGCGGACCGTCACCTACTTCGGGCGGTTGTCGCTCCATTTTCGACAAGTGTGACCGGTACTCCAGCTGAGAATGTCAATTTTAACGATGTGGTTTTTACGGGTGGTGAAGCACTCACAGTCGACTATCAGTTTAACTCCTACAGACTTGGGTACGCTTACCGAATTCTCGAACTAAACGACGGTTATCTTGAACTCGGTGCGACCGCAAAATGGCGAGATGCCAAAATTAAGTTTATTCAAGGTGCACGAAGCCGCGCTTATACCAATGGCGGACTTGTGCCCTTGCTCTATCTTGCTTTTGAAAAGCAAATATTCTCGGATATCAGCTTTAACTTTACCGTCGACGCGTCGGCAGCTTCGCAAGGCCGGGCGATTGATGCCGCGATCAAATTCAGAAAACCACTTCGAGAGGATTTAAAACTCGGGCTCGGAGTTCGAAGTCTTGAAGGTGGAGCCGACAATGACAAAGTCTTCACCTTTAGCTGGTTCAACTATGCGCTGCTTGATCTTGTTTGGGAGCTCTAAGCTTTAAAACGCCTTAACCATATAGTAGATAAAACCAATGTGCGTGAGATGATGAACCATCTGATCAAGCCCTAAAATATTCCAAAAGGCTGGACGAGAGAGATCGTTATATCGACCGAACATTTCGGGGCCGGATTTAATTCGGTCCGTCACAAAGTGGATCACAAAATCGACAAGGCCAAGCCACCAAAGGTGTGGCACAAAATAAAGGCAGATCAACAGAGTGAGCACGGCGTGAATGCCTGCATGTAAACTTAAAGGCCCTATGAAGGCGAAACCCGGCAGAGATTTACGGAGCATATATTCACGCTGAAGGGGAAAATCCGCCACATAGTGCTTCAAGTGAAAGACCACCAGGAGGCAAAATACCATTTCGAGTTGTGAGTCCATCAGTAGTTGCTGCCCCATCGATTTGTGTATATTGTTAGGATAGTTTAGTTCTGATAATAAACGCAATGACTCTCAGCTCACGAGTCTATCATTTAAAGGCCAAAGGTCGGCATGACGACTCAATATACAATCGAACCTCCTGACAATTCTGTAAAAAAGCCGGCGGCGAAACCCGAAAATCCAATTCTTAATTTGGTTTTTAACTTAGTCATCCCGATTTTGGTGCTTGAAAAACTCGGAAGCCGTCTTGGACCAGAAGGTCCTCTGATTGCCCTTATCATTGCACTCTGCTTTCCGTTAATCTACGGCGTCTACGATTGGGTTAAACGCAAAAAAGCCAACTGGCTTTCGGCATTTGGTATGCTGAGCGTCCTCATTACCGGAGGCCTCGCATTAGTGAAGGCTGAAGGCATTTGGTTTGCGGTATCAGAAGCCAGTCTCCCCGCTCTTCTTGGACTCGGAGTTTTAGCTTCTGCCTTTACATCAAAACCTTTCGTTTCGAGTTTTATTCTTAACGAAGGTGTCATGAACACCGATAGAATTTATGCGCGCCTTAAAGAGTTGGGGCGTGAAGTTGAGTTTAAAAGATTGCTCAAACATTCAACGTTGCTCTTTTCGGCCTCGTTTTTTATCAGTGCTTTTCTCAACTTTTATCTCGCACGTCGAATCTTTACTCCTATTGACACCGCACTCGAAGAAGCTCTCCGCACACAGACGCTCAACGAACAGCTCGCGCAGATGCGCTACTATTCGATCTTCGTGATTATGATCCCGATGTTCCTGTTTGGAATTTTAGTGATGTGGCATCTCCTCAGAGGCTTATTTAAGACAACCGGTCTTAAGCTCGATGAGATCATGAATACGAAATAGTTCGCAGTCCGAGTTGATTAATAAATAGGAACGAGGCCCGATTCAACTTCGGGCGGTATTTGTCGAGCTGAGCGTTCGACTTTCTGAGTACGCTCTTTTTTCAGCACGTAGTTGGTTCTGTTGCGCTCAAGCTCTGCCGCCGCCTGCCTCTGTTCGTTTTCCCACTTTAAGCGCAGAGGTGTGTCGTCAGGGATAGCTTTGCGATTTTTAATATAAGCCTGTCGGCTTTGCTCGGCAGCTTTTATTTCTTGTTCTCGCTTTTTCTTTAGCGCCTCGGCCCCTTTAATTCTTTGGGCTTCGAATCTTTTTTGGTCCGTTTGGTGGATGAAATAATCCTGATAACGCTCAGTCAGTCGCTGGAGCATAAGTCGGTATTCGTTATCCTCACGAAAAGCGGCATTCTTTTGCGCCGAGGCATCAAAAGAAGCTAAAACAACAAATACGGCAGGAATTAAGTAAGAGAGCTTCATCACTTCTCAATTCTGCTTCAAAACACGGCTGAATCGCAAAAACAAAGGCTTTTTCCTCGACCTAGGTCGCTTCAAGTTCTATGTTAAATGCGGATTTCTTGGTTATGGGAGACTTTATGACGACTTGGATGGAACTTGGAGCATTTGCTGGCAAAGCCTTCGTGATTACGATGGTGCTCGTTATTTTAATCATTGTGATCGCCAACATGATTATGAAAGCTCGCAGCATTAAAGAGCACCTCGAAGTTGAAGACTTAGGCAAAAAATATCGAAGCTACTCCGACTATCTTAAATTCTTTCTCGACAATCCAAAGTCGGCAAAAAAAGAGCTTAAGAAACGCCAAAAAAGCGAAAAGAAACAAACAAAGACCGCCGATAAAAAAACCATTTTCGTCATCGACTTCGAAGGCGACATCCGCGCCACCCAGGTGGACACACTTCGTGACAAGATTACTGCGGTCCTAACCGTTGCAAAACCTGAACGTGACGAAGTTGTCATACGTTTAGAAAGTCCCGGTGGAATGGTTCACACCTACGGTTTAGCAGCAGCCCAACTTTTAAGATTTCGTGAACACAATATTCCGATGACCGCTTGTGTAGATAAAGTGGCCGCAAGTGGTGGCTACCTTATGGCTTGTACCGCAAACCGAATCATTGCGGCCCCTTTTGCGATTGTGGGCTCAATTGGAGTGGTCGCACAAGTTCCAAACTTAAACCGCCTCCTTAAAAAACATCAGATCGACTACGAAGAAATCACAGCCGGCGACTACAAACGTACAATTAGCCTTTTAGGCGAAATCACCGATCGAGGACGCCAAAAGTTTATGGAACAAATTGAAGGCACTCATAGCCTGTTTAAAGATTTTGTTTCTACTTATCGCCCCAATATGGATCTTAGCAAAGTTGCAACCGGCGAACACTGGTACGGCAAAGAGGCCTTGGCCCTCGGCTTGGTCGACGAAATTCGCTCAAGTGATGAACACTTGTATTCCCTTAGAGATTCAGCTCGCATCCTTAAGATCGACCTGCTCGGCAAAAAGAAATTCAGCGAAAAACTTGCTGAAGCCATGTCTTTAGGAGTTGAGAAATTTGTGTTTCGTTGGTGGCAGAGACTCTACGAAGATTCGCTTTTTAGAGGTTAACTGATCAGTTCTCTTCAGTTTTAGACTTGGGTGCCGGAAGAATCTTTTTTGCGGTCTCAATCACTTTTTCGCCTATGGCTTCGAGTTGCCGCTCTTGTTTTACTTTTTGTGGCGGCAAATAACTTTGAATATTAAAGTTAGGATTTCTTCTCGCCAATTCTTTGAGCATCACCGCGCTAGGCTGCAGTCTTATCGCCTGAGGTGTTCCCGAGAGATCCCATTTCAAAAGTTTGAGAACCGGGAAGTCTACACTGATCCAGCCCTCTACCCCATTCAAAGCACTCCATGATCCTTCAGATGAAAATATAATTTTTCGACGTGAATCTTTAACCATCGCTTTTGACCAGCTCAAGTTTTTGTTTTCTAAAACTGCGCGAGTTTGCAAGCCACTCCAGAGAAGACTCTCATCTTTCATTTCTTGATCCAGGTAGAGGGGCTTCAATTCTGGATAATATGGATGTGTCGATGCAATTTGAAGTTCCTTGGCCGTCATATTAAAATTCATCCGTAACGGGGTAGGATCAGAATGCTGAAGTTGAGAGTGAACCTTTACTCCCAAAGCACTCCAAGACGCTCCCTTAATTGCCGCGAGCCCGACCGCCCCTTCCCATTTGTCGACTTGCCAATTTTTTAGATGACCCTGTCCATAAATTTCAAGTCCTTCGGCAACTCCACCTAACATCAGCTTTTCAACCTTTGGAGAAAACCCGAATTTGGGAACCTCAATTTGAAACGGGCCAACTCCATCTCGACTTACGTTAAAGCTTAGCTTTCCGTCGAACTCGCCACCTCTAAGTTTTACTTCTGAAATTTGCCCTGAGATTCTTTCGTCTTTTAAAAGCAGTTGTGACGAGAACGAAAGCTCTTGAGTCCCTCGAACTTTAAAACGCGAAAACTTCAATACAAGTTTACTCCACACGCCGCTCAGCTCCCACTGTTTGGGATTAACGGCAACAAGCTCTCCTTCAAAGTTACCGTAACTTTGAAACATTCCGTTGAGTCGTGTGATTCCAAGTAGCTCAATCGTAGGATCTACTTTTAGCTTCGTGAATTTAATTTTTAAAGGCTCTCCCCAGGCCTCGTCTTTCAGCGGACGAAAAGTAAAACTTTTAAGCGAAGCTTTTCCGAGATCTCCATCGAACTTCCATTCGTCAAACTGCACACGAGTGTCACTTAAATTCTCGATCGCACCAGAAAGCCGTGCGACTCCGTTCACCCAAGACTGTCTGGGCCAATTCAAATTATTTTCACTCCAGCCGTTACGTACGATGAAATCAAAAACAGGTCGAGTCGGAACATTCGAAAATTCTGTTTTTGCGGTAAAGAGCAAATTGCTTAGCAAGACTTCACCACTCGCAAGCACTCGGCCTTCGCGAATTTGTTCTGTGAGGCGAAATTTTAAAACTTCGGGATCTATATCAACTTCAAGTCGTGTCGGATCGACACTTTCAACTAAGCCTTGCAAACGGTGCACTTCAAAATGAGAGATTAAATGAAATTCTTCAGGCGTTGAAGTGTCGACATCCAGATCCTTTACCAAAGCAATTGGCTGCTCGCCTTTTCGTATTTTGAGCTCCAACACTTTCAGGCCTTGAACCCGATCCGAAGTGTTTTTCATTTCTTTAGGCCAACGCGTGTGAAAAAAGTTAATGGCCGCTACGATCTCAGGCTTAATTTTTTCTTGAACCGCGACTTCAGCCCCAGCAGTAGACTTTGCTTTTGCATCTAGTACTGGCGCAACTGGATTCGAAACTTCAGCAATGGCAACTGGTGAAGACTCGCAAGTCCCGGCTTCAAGACTTAACTCGGCTTTGCTGATTTCAATCTGTCTAAACTTCAGCTTTCCTTTAAAAAAATCTAACACTTGAATAGGAAGATAAAGTTGCTCAATAAAAAGGTCTGCATTGACCTTGCAATAGTCATTGGGGCGAATGTGCACCTGTTCAAAAACTAATCCCAGTCTCGGAATAAATCTGTGCGACAAACTCAATGATCCCTTGGCAAACGACAAGTGAATGGGAGGCTGTTCTTTTTCTAAAGTGGTGCTGACCCACAATTCGATTTGTCTCGGCGAAAAAAAGGCTCGAACCGCTCCGCCGACAAAAGTCGAAACAAGAATTCCAAAAAAGAATAAGGGCAGGGCTTTTTTCGAAAGCTGATGGCGACTTCTACGGGTTTGTTTCACTTCAGTATTGTCTAATTTGTTAGAGAGAGAATCAAGTCGAGGACGCAGGGGCCCAAATGAAGAAGGCCGGCAAGGATTGCCGGCCCGATTCAATATTCAGATTTTTAAACAATCGAGCTTTATGATTCGAAATAAAATTCGAGAACTTCAAATTCGCGCTCGCCCTTAGGAGAACGAAACTCGATCAAATCCCCGGTTTTTTTCCCGATCATGCTACGAGCCAAAGGCGAAAAAATTGAGATCTTTCCACCTTTAACATCAGCTTCGTCTTCACCGACGATTTGATAGGTTACTTCTTCGTCTGTCTCTTGATCACAAAGTTTTACGGTCGCACCAAAAATAATTTTATCTGACTGAAGGGTAGAAATATCTACGACTTCGGCCGCAACTAATTTTCCTTGGATTTCAGCAATTCGGGACTCAATAAAACCCTGTCGCTCTTTGGCTGCATCATAATCGGCGTTTTCGCTAAGATCACCGTTACTACGAGCGTCTTCGATAAGCTTAATGACGTGGGGCCTTTCCACCACAATGAGGTTTTTCAGTTCTGCTTCTAATTTTGCCTTGCCTTGTACGGTCATAGGCTGACGGTCACTCATGTTACCTCTCCGGAACCAATTTAAGCCGCCCATTATAATTAAATCTTTGACGCACGCAAGGTAAAACGACATATTAAAAAGAAGTCATAAGCTATCAAGATTCCTAGGGAATCGGCCCCAAAAAGTCTAAACGAGAGATAGTGAGAGAGATCGGCCATGAAGTTAAACCCTACGAACCTCTCCATAATCAAAAGACTCTTAGTAGGCCGGTCGTCTCGACCCTTGCTCTCGATTTTAAGCCGTTTAGAGCCGGCGGACTTAGCCTCCCTTTTTACCCACTTGAATCCCCGTGATTGCCAGCTTCTGGTCGACGCTCTTCTCAGCCTTGATAAAGCCAGCGAAGTGCTGGTCGAAGTTCCCGAACAAAGGCTCGAAAAGCTCTTAGAAAGCCTCGATAAAAAAACTCTTTTGTCGGTTATGGTCTATTCGAGCCTCGACGAGGCTGCCTATTTAATGGGCCTTTTGAGTGACGAAGATCAACATTTTCTACTTTCGTCGATGGAAGCCCCAAGGCGCGCGCGCATTCAGCAGTATCTCGATTTTCCTGAAGACTCGGTTGGCCGCATTATGCAGGCCACAGGTTTTACTATGAGCACCTCAGTGACTGCGGCCGAGGGTTTACACCTGTTAAGAACTCGCGCGCAAGAAGAGGCGATCTACTACATCTATTGTGTAAACGAAGAAAATCAGCTCGTGGGAGTGTTGTCGCTGAGGATGCTCGCGACGGCTCCACCAGAACGTTTAATTTCTGAACTTATCAAACGAGATATTGTGACAGTGACACCTACTACGCCTGCAGCAGATGCAGCTCGCCTGGTTGCACATTACGATTTTATCGCAATTCCAGTCATCGACAATGACAGACATCTGGTGGGAGTGATCACCGTTGATGATGTTCTCGACATTATTCAAGGTGAAGCGACAGCCAATATCTACGCACAAGTGGGTCTTTCGCAAGATGATCGAGTCTACACTCCGTTTATGGAGAGCGTTTTTAACCGCTTCCCTTGGATGGTGCTCAATCTCTTACTTGCGGGGCTAGCGAGTTCGGTTGTGAGTTTATTTGAAGATACCATGAGCCACCTGATTCTACTAGCGACACTCAAGAATGTCGTGGCGGGTCTCGGTGGAAATACCGCCATTCAAAGCTTAACCGTTGTGACTCGCGGTCTTGCAACCGGAGATTTTAAATTTATCAGTATCACTCGCGCAGTTATTAAAGAAAGTGCCTCCGGAATAACCATTGGTTTTTTAATTGGCGCATTAGCCGGAGTACTCACCTATTTATGGAAGGGTGACACACTTGTTGCCGTCGTGATTTTTGTTTCAATGGTTTTAAACTGCTTCTTAGGAGCCATCGCGGGAGCTGTAGTTCCGGTTATGCTCAAACGTTTGGGGCGCGATCCTGCAATTGGCTCTGGAGTACTCGTCACGATGTTCACCGATATCTTTGGATTCTTCGCATTTTTAGGAATTGCAAGTCTCGGCTTGCACTTTTTTGGAAAGGTTTAAGCGCTGATCTTCATCTCAAAGTGCGACTAGACCCATGTCAAGTCGAGCAAACGAGCTCGCGGCAAAAAAGCTTTAGAAATTCAAAAAATATCAGCGAGAATAAAAGGGCATGTCAAACACACCAAGACTTAACAACTTAGATGTTGAACCTATTGTTAAAAAGATCCGAAATGCTCAGTCGATTTTGCTCAGCACTCATAAGCAATGCGACGGCGATGGCCTGGGCGCTCAACTCGCGCTTTATCATGCTTTACGCAAAATGGGTAAATCGGTACGCGTCTTATGTGTCGATGAAGTTCCAAAAAAATATTTCTTTTTAGAGCCCGACAAATATGTCGAAAGTTTCGAGCGTGGAGTTTATTCTCCGATCGAAAAAACTGACCTGGTTTTAATTTTCGATACGAACGATCGCCGCTTGGTTGAACCGCTCTACTCAAGCCTTGAAGAAAAGGCCAAAGAGATTCTCTTTGTCGACCATCACCCCGTCTTAAACCAAGGCCCCGAACCTACAGCAGGCTCTTTCATCGACACGCGTGCCGCAAGCACTGGTGAAATTTCTTATTTCATTATTAAATCTTTAGGCGTACGCCTTGATGAGAACATCGCACGTGCCCTGTACACATCTATTGCTTTTGATACTCAGCTCTTTAAATTCGTGAAGAGCTCGCCTACTTCGCACCTAATTTGCGCCGAGCTTCTACAGTTCGTAAAAAATGCCGAAGAAATTCATCGACAGCTCTTCGCCACTCACACGATTGAAAAAGTCGCGTTTCTTTCAAAAGTTTTAGGCGAAATCGAATATTTTGGTGAAGGCCGCGTCGCTATACTCAAACTACGCTCACAAGACTTGCTTGATCATAACTTGGATATGGATGACTCTCGTGATGTGATAGATATGATTATGAATGTTAACTCACTTCAAGCAGCCGCCTTGTTTCGAGAAGACGCTCCCAACGAATACAAAATGAGCTTACGTAGCAAAGGCCAAATAGAAGTGCTTGGAGTCGCCGAAGCTTATGAAGGTGGCGGACATATGTTTGCTGCTGGCGCGAGCATTAAAGGCAACTTTTCAGAGATTAAGCAAAAGATCGTCGACCTTCTGCTTCGTCGAATCGAATCCCCCTCGCCTAAGAAGTCATGAACGCAAATCGGTCTCGTCCCCAGCAAAAGCGTGTGCAAAATGTCTGTTACTGCAACAACATCAGCAAAGACGTGATTGAAGCTGCAATTCGAAGAGGCTGTCACACACTAAACCAAATTTTTGATGCAACAATGGCCGGTGTCGGCCCATGCGGTGGATCGTGCCGAAGTTCGATCGCCAAAATGTTAGAGTCTTATTTGCAAACCGGAGAATTCCCCGAGGTACCAAGGCCTCCACAAAAACGGCCTCGGTAATTTCACTATCAAACTTATTCCCCCTTAGAATACCAGCAAGACACCGCACTTTGTGCGACCCCTGACATAATAATCTGTAAGTCATCCTGGGCTTCTTCATTAAAGAAGTTTAAC
>CAZDFM010000038.1:0-11039 GCA_964504465.1 uncultured Pseudobdellovibrionaceae bacterium
CGGCATTCGCTGGAGGATTTTGGGTCGAATCAAACCACTTTGTGTTACTTGTTTTTGAACAATGCGGGTCAGGAGTCATGCCTGGAGTCCAAGGTCTCCACATTGTTATAAGCGAAATATGATAACGAGGGCCTTGATTGTAATCTAACTGAAACGGAATTTTATCGCCCGGCTGCAAGTGAATGCGCTCAATCGAGCAGCCCATTCGAGTCCCGTGTTGGCCATCGTTGTTGACGACTTCTTCTAGGACATCATCGCCGTCGCGATCCATCCGCCAAATTGATCCATCGTCTGAAAGCAGCGCCAGCTCATAATCCCCTGCCACATCATTTGGTCCAAGATGCACTTGTCCTTCAAAACGAAGTGCAAACCACTCATATAAAGTGTCGCCTTCCAAAGTTGTTATGGCTTGTCCGCCTTGAGTCACAAAGCCACGATCAAACGGCCGAGTCGGAATAAAGAGTTGATTAAAGTAGATGTCGACTTCATCCACATGATGACCGTTTAAGATGTAATCGTTGACACTAGTATAATGAGGTTGAGTGCTATCGAGATAATAAAGCGAACCAAGGACACCTTGCGTGCGCTCCACTTCTCCATCGTCCCCAGAGAAAGGATCGCAAACCACCGTCGAAGGATCACGAGGATCTTCAGAGGGGGCTGGTTCTATGACCGCCTCAGTGTCTTCTTCCACCACCGAGTCTTTCTCGAGACAAGCTGACAAAAGGAGACCTGAAGCCCCTATGTAGAAAAGGCATATCAGTTTAATTAGTCGCATACGTCCCACTTTGTCTTACTATTTTATAAACGATTCTACGTAAACTCCCGAAAAAACAGAAAAGTGATTCAAGATTATGCGAAATTATTCACTTTCTCGTCTCAGCTTTAGACTTCATAAATTTTGGCGTCTCAGATAGGAACGGCGGCTTGTTTGCGGCTCTGGCTTCGCATCTGCGAGCTTCTTCTGCGATTTACTTTCGACGTCGAAAGTAGAGACAACTTGCTTTCGCAGATGTCGATCTGCACAAAATTTTTTAGCTAAAATAATTCCTTGACCGTTTTTTCGAGCGTGCAGGATTCGCGATGCTGTTTCCATTCTATTGAACTCATTCTAAAGTTGAAATTTCAAAAATGCGCTCGACTATAGAGCGCTATATCGCTTAAACAACAAATTACAGATCATCCGTTCCCGTCTCAAAAATGCCATGAAAAATGTTGTGCTATATTTCTCCAACTTTGGAGGTTTTATGAATCTGACAAGAATGAAAGACGCAGAAATTTTATCGCAATTAAAAATCTTAGTTCAAAACGAACGAAATTTGCTCACTCAAGTTTTGCATCATTTACGCGAAGTAGAAAAACGACGCCTCTTTAGCGAACTCCGATACTCTAGCCTTTTCGACTATGCGATTAACGAATTAAAATATAGCGAGAGCCAAGCTCATCGAAGAATTTCAGCGATGCGACTTTTAAAAGAACTTCCTCAAGTCGAAGACAAAATTCAATCTGGCACATTAAATTTAAGTAACCTCTGCCAAGCCCAAACCTATTTTAAAAACAGCGATAAAAAATCTAAAACTGATAACCGCCCCACACTTTCACACAAAGAAAAAATTGGGGTCCTCGAACAACTCGAAAACAAATCGGCCCGCGAAGGCGAAAAGTTACTTCTCTCGCTTCAATCCGATCACACCTTACCGCCCGAAAAACTTCGCAAAGTAACAGCCGACCACACTGAAGTTCGTTTTGTGATGAATGAAGAGCTACGAAAAAACCTCGAGCAAGTTCGGACTCTGCTAGGACTTAAGGGGCTTGGCCTAAGCTTTGCGGAACTCGCCAACGAAATGGCCTTAATGAGCGCGCAATTTTTAAAACAAAAAACCTTCGGGAAAAAAAGAATTGAATTCGCGGGTCGCCCGCAAAAAACCTTTTCGACTTCGCAAGATTGTCTGACGTTATCTGCAACTCTACCTTCGACGTCGAAAGCGAATGCTCAAAATGGTGGCGACGTTTTAGTGGACTTCGAGATTGATAAGGGAAAGCGAACGAACTATATCAGCCAAAGTTTGAAATTCCAGGTTTGGGAAAGAGACAAAGGTAAATGCACTCTGTGCTCAGGCACACGAAATCTCAATTACGATCACATCCATCCGAAAGTGCTCGGTGGAGAGAATACGCTCGAAAATTTAAGGCTTCTTTGCTTTCACTGTAATCAACGAAGGGCGCAAAAAACCTTTAAAAATAGCTATACGTTGAGCGACTGCGTAGATCGGTACGGGAAAATCGACTCACACGAACCTGGGGGAATTCCCTCTCATTTTCAGCAAAGCAACCCGCTAAGGCCTCTCACTAGCTGACCGAGGCCATCCAACCGGCAAGCAAACCCCACTTTCGACGTCGAAAGTGGCCCCACAACCCCTTAAATTCGAGAAGAAGGGCTTTTGAAGCTTGATCTCCGCCTCAAGCCACGATAGAACCATCAGCTTAGAAAACTTCCAGATTCCTGCAGGATGCGCTGTTGTAATGACAGGGAATGTGGACATAACAAAGAGGTATTCATGAAAAGAGATGGCAAAGTCGCCAGATACAAGATTCAACGTCGGTTGGGAACTGAGCTTCCTGGGTTAGGAAAACCCGGTGCGCTTGAGAGACGTCCTTACCCTCCTGGAGAAAACGGAAACAAGCGCCGTAAATATTCTGATTTCGCGCTCCGTTTGGAAGAAAAACAAAAGATCCGTCTTCATTACGGTCTTAAAGAAAAACAACTTCGCCGTTTCATTCGTGATTCTAAGCGCGGTAAAGGTACAAACTGGGTTTCTAAACTTATGGGCCGCCTCGAGTGCCGACTTGATAACGTAGTTTTCCGTCTTGGTTTTGCTCCTTCTATGCGTTCTGCTCGTCAATTGGTGAACCACGGTCACGTTACTGTTAACGATAAACCTGTTAACATTGCGTCTATGGTTTTAGGCCAAGGTGACAAAGTAGGCTTAACTGCAAAAGCTCTTGAGAACCAAATTTACCTTCGAGCTCAACAGGCTCCTCGTTTACCCGAAGTTCCTGATTACTTGAGAAAAGAAGGCAATGGCGGCATCATCCAAGCTATTCCTAGCACTGAGCATGTGCCATTCACTTTCGACGCCGGTCTCTTTACCGAGTACTACGCGGCTCGCAAAGCTTAATACTTTTTTTAAAATCTCTGATTTTGATAAAGGCCGAAATTTCATTTCGGCCTTTTTTATTGCCTCTTAACTGCTTTCACCCTAGCGTCCACTCGAGCTTTCACCCGCGTTTTTGCCCTAGGAGTACCAGATGAAATTCTTGTCTTTAGTCTTTGCAGTGTTGTTTTGCTCCAACTTATTCGCCTCTGAGAAAAGCAGTCTACTTTTCATCGGCAGCACTGAAGAGGGGCAAAGCTGCTCTCTTTCGGTCAACACGTATGAAGATGGCTTAATTGAAGTGATTCATCTTCAGCTCAACGAAGAGAGTTTTTATTTTTACAACCATGGGCTCGATAGTGCCGGTTTACTTCCCAAAGAAATCAACGGAGTATTTGAAAACCGTGCACCTGAATATCCTCCCATCATTGGTGCACCTATTTTTGGAATGGGTGGATACGTAAGACTTAACATCGTAAGTGAGTATTCCACGCAAAAGCTTGAGTCGCTAAAAATTGAAAGAATTGACCAATTTGCCTATGTTTTTGGCGTGATGGAAACAGGTCGAACCAGCATCTTTTGCCAATAGAAAATTTTGATTCTCTTTGCTCTCGCTCGCTACTAAATTCTGGTCTCGTTCTTGTAATTAGGGTGGGGTATGGCGGGGATGATTTTTAACGTTTTTAAAAGCTATTTAAAAAGCTGGGCATTGATCCTAGTCGTTTTAGGTTTTCTTGCGCCCAAAATTGCCGCCGCTGACTTTAAGATCAACGTTATGGGCCCTCGTGGAGTGGGCGACCTCCGCAACGCTCATAAGTATCCTGAGACCTGGGATAAGTTCCAACAAGAGCTTTACCGGGCCAAGCGTTTAGGCGTCGACGCCATCTCCATCGACATTTGGTGGGGCGCAGTTGAAGTCGCCGATGGTGTTTATGACTGGAGCTATTATGACAAAGTGTTTGAGGCCATTCGTAAGGCCGATTTAAAACTGATCCCTATTTTTTCTTTCCACCAACTTGGGACCAACGTCGGCGACGAAGGTTTTCAAGCCCTCCCCCCTCATATTTTTCAAAAGTACATTGGCGAACCTGGAGTCGAAAACGCGACTTCTTTGCTCTATAAAAGCGAACAAGGTAACTACAACTTCGAAGTCATTTCGCCGTGGGGAACGCCCTATGTTCTAGACGATTACCAAAATTTTATGCGTGCGTTTCAAATGCACTACTCTCATTTGGCTCCCATGATGGAAGAACTCAATGTGAGTTTAGGACCCGCGGGAGAACTCAGAACTCCCTCTTACAATTCACATGATTCAGGCTCGGACTATCCCACAAGAGGCACGCTTCAAGCCTACTCTGATTTAGCGATCGCTTCGTTTCGAAGTTATGTGCTTTCAAAATACACTCGCATCGAACGACTCAATTCAGCTTGGGGAACAGATTTAAAGAACTTCTCAGAGGTCGGACCACCCCAAGGCAACCTCGATAAATTCTTTGAAGAGAACATGCATTTCTCCCTTTACGGCCAAGATTTCTTTGATTGGTACAATCACTCTCTGACTAAGCACGGGAAAACACTTCTGCTTGCAACCGCTGATATTTTTAACGACGCAAATTCAAGATTTCGTGGCATTCCCATTGGTGCGAAAATCCCTGGTGTGCATTGGCGTATGACCCACGATCGAATAGCCGAACTCAACGCTGGCCTTATACGAACCAGCTACCAAGACTGGCGGAACGAAGAAAGTGGACACGGTTATTTGCACACTCTCAAAATGTTTCGCGAAGTCGCCTTATCTGAAACAAAGCCCAATATCGTAGTGCACTTTACCGCACTCGAAATGAACGACGGAGAAAATGGGCCGCAAGTGGGATCACAGGCAAAATCCTTAGTGGTGTGGATGCACACCCTAGCAAGACGCTTAGGACTCAACATTAAAGGCGAAAACGCGCTCGCCCAACTTCTACAGTATGATTATGCCTGGGAGAATATTAGAGACGCCCTTCACCAAGGCTACAGCGGGATCACCTTGCTAAGGCTTGAAGACATCCTGTCGTCAGAACCTTCTACTCGCGGTTTAAAACGTCTTATCACCCACCGTAAAATCGAATGGTGCAAAGATCTTCTGACGTTAAAGCATCCACCAGAAGTCAAACGACCAGTCAGATAATTTATAAGCAATCTGTTCGCAAATTGCGTCACCAAGCTCCTCGAATCAACTACTTAGCCCGTTCGCGTCTAGTGATTTCAAGACCTTAGCAACGCTTCGGCGGACTCAAGAGGGCATGTTGATTGCTCTATCAATTAGGTAGAACTTTTTAGTCCCTTTTGAGGAGCGACATGAATCCCAAAATCATCTGGTTTTTACTTGCGATCGCCGTGCTTTACCAAGCACCGATTTGGGCATTAAAGACTGATGTTAAAATGGTTCAGCCCAAAGCTTTTTTTGCTCGAACCGAAAACGGTCTTTACGAAGCCCTAGATAAAAAACAAAAAACTTTTAATTTTACTGCAGCCGACTTCGAAAAATGTGGCCAGTCGATGATGCGAAGACAAAACTCTCTTTTTTACTCTTGCACCCTACGCCTACCCAACGCGGGCAAACTTTCAAAACTTCGTGAACAACTAAGTTCAAGACTTTCAGTTGTTCGATTTGGCGGGACAGACAAAAAAATCCACGTCAAAGTTTCTGACGATGCTTCGCGAGTCACTTTCTCAACCGAATTTGATGAAACCGGTGTGGACTTTGACGTAACAAACTTTAACAGTGAATTTTTTAAAGTTTACTCAAAAGTTGCTCAAATCGTAATTGCCGAAGCCATGGATAAAGAGCCGCTCAAGATCGAGACCCTTGAAGGGCAATAAGCCCTAACGCCTTTTACGTTTACACGAAGCTCCCGTAAAAAGAATTTTTTCTTTTCTTGTACTTTCGACCTCGTAAAGCGCGAGCATCTTTTGATCTCTAAGAAATAAAGCACGGTATCCAGCTCTAGACGTTTCAACATCAGGTTCGAGTAAAAAACTTCTAAAGATTTCGGTTTTGCTGGTTTGTTTAAGCGAGTGTAAGGCCTCTTTATTTTTAAACTCAACCTCGTCTTTATCCAAATCCACAGTCACAGAACAGTCTGCGCATTCAGGAACCGCGCAGCTCCATTTGAGTTCTTGAGCACCGTGGGCTGAAAAAACAGTAAAGCTTAAAAACAAAAAAGCCCCATAAATATAACGGCAAAGGTATCGCATGCCGAAATTTTAACTGGGGCTCTTTGATTCTTCAAGCCAAGATGTTCTTTAAAATCCCTCTTAGATTTTTATTTTGCTTCTCCGCCCATAAGGCCCGCTTTAAAGTCAGCGGTTGGAGGAGTGTTACCGATAAACACGGCTAAAAGATTACGGCTAAAGACGGCTCCCTCGATCGTGCCAGAAGATTTTGAGCGGCCCACAATATCTACAACAACTTTATCCGCCAAGAACTGTATATCCATTGTTCCTTTGTTTTTTGAATCCACCATTAGCTTATTGAACTCTTTAAGTTTGTTTTTGGCTTCTTCACATTCAGCAGGAACACAGTTGCTGTTCATTCCTTCTCTCCATGCCGCTTGCAATTGGGCCTTTTCAACTCCTCTTACAAAAACCATTTTTAGAAGTTTAGGAGTTTCTGACTTGATGATCTCGTCACTACTTGCTGATTTTTTTTCTAGATATAAACCGGCAACATAAACCTTAATTGGCAAACCAAAACGTTGCACTTTTCGAAGTCCCAAACCGTTCAATACTAACTGCGTACCGCTTACCTCTGCCGTTTCAGCAAATTCGATATCTTGAATGCTTTTGGCCATAACCGGCATGTTAATTATAAAAACAGCACCCACCACGAAAGTTTTAATTAGATTCTTCATTCACTCTCCTCCTCTTTACGAGATTGTATGGTTATATAATCCGAAATCTGATCTTGACCTTTTTGGATATCCAAATGATTAAACATTGTCCGACCTAAACGCGACTGGCATTTCTCGCATAGAATTGCCTCAACATTTTCTAGAGTCCATGGGCCCACACGCAGTTGCTTAAGTACAAACTTAACTTTAGCCTTTGGGTCTTGCAATTGAGGTTTTAATTTCTCATAAAGCTCATAAGACCATTTTGAAAGAAGCTCAGCACTGACCATGATTTGAGATTCGCCTCGGTCAATTAAAAATAAACTCCAAGGAGTGGAAGCATCATAACGGACCGGAACAAAAAAACTTTTCCCGTCAAGGCTCGGAATACGAATGCTTGTATTGTCGTCAGTGACGCCTGACTTGTTTTCTTTTTTCAGCGAAGTCTGTGTCTCTAAGAATTGCATGAGCGAAGTCTGCTTACTTCGCCAGAACTCTCTTGTTGAGGGATCGACTTCAACCAGCGCGCCAGTTAAACTCAGTGCTTCGTAAAATTTTTCCTCTAAAGTAAGCCGATCTATCAGCTCGTTGGCGACTTCTTGGTTCGAGGTATGAACCGATAAACTCCGATAGAGCCACTGCACACCTTTATCATACTCCCCACTTTGAATAAGATGTTTTGCGTAAAAATGCATCACATCGTAGGCGAGTCCACCCGCCGCAAAATATCGTTCAAAGGCGACCGATGCAGCTTTGGGATCTTCAAGGTGAGACTGGGCTATGGCTAGGTTTCCTAAGGATGAAAGATGTTTAGGGCTGATTACTAGCGCTTCATGAAAATGATCCGCGGAGCATTCGTATGCTTCGATCGAATTGCAAATGCTCCCGAAGCGAAGATGGTTTTGAAAATTCAAACCTACCGTCACCGACTTTAGGCTAAGCCACGTAACTTCGAAGGCATAGGTTTGCCAACGAAAAACTTGGAGACAGAAAAAACCAAAGAGCACGATGGCCACTATTGAGCGCGTCAATTTTCGTTTATCTAAGGGCTGCGAAGTTGAATTCATCAAACTTTATCATGAGCTGTGAATTCACAAATGACAAGTTGTGCTGAGCCCCAGAATTGCAATGTCTATGATTCTACAAAGTCTAGACCACCAGGATGGGGGAATTATGAGTCAGTCAGGAAGTCGTTTCGATGCTAACAATCAGATTGAGGCCAGCAGTAAAGAGGGTATCACACGGAAGGACTTAACTTCAAAACATAAAGCTTTTATTGAGATTCAAAACTCTTGCCCCTTATGCGGAGAACACCTTGAGATCCGAGTTGAGACTTATCTTGAAGATTTCACGTTAAGAGAAGAGGCTCACTGCAAAAGCTGCGAAGTACCTGCTCGCGTCAAAGATCACAAAATGCATTAAAGCTTCACGCTTTAAAATCGTGATTTTTCTTTGATTCTCCAAATTATTGACGCCTAAAATTCCAAATTCCTGACACCCGTCAAAAATCTACTACTCAAACATCCACTCCGTCGCTTGTGAATTTTCAAACGACGGAAGGATTTCAAACTTTTGATTCGGTATTAAACTCACTAAATTTTTGATTTGTTTGAAGTCGCTCGCTTCACCCAGCTCGACAAGTAAAGCTTGGGAATAAAGCTCCCCTAGATAAAATGCGAAGTGCCGTGCGTAGCGCTGCTGCACTTCGTTTCTCTGGGTAAGTAAAGTAGCACTCCATTTTTGTAATTGTTCGAGCCTTACACCGATCGTGGCTCGGACTTCAGGAGAACAGTTCTTAGATGTATCTGTGATTCTGCGTACTTCTTTTGCAAAAACAGAAAGAGCTTCAGGAGATCTTTCTAAGACCCGAAGCACATCCAAACTTAGGACGTTTGTCGTGCCCTCCCAAATTGGAAACACCTGGGCGTTTCTGAGTAAAACCGGAAGCCCGGTGTCCTCGATGTACCCCGCTCCACCAAAAGATTCGACTCCTTCACTTGTGACTTGAACACATAATTTTGCCGTCCATAGTTTTGCAACTGGGGTAAAAAGTCGCAGGACCATCGTTTCTTCTGGGGTATTTTGCCCCACTTCTTCGCGACCCAAGAGGTGTGTAAGGTGCCAGGTCAGTACACTCGCCTGAGCCCACTTACTGAGTTGTTCGGAAATGGTTTGAGCATGGAGAGGCTGCGGGTCGAGAGTCGCACCAAAGGCGCGACGCTATTTAGAATACGAAATTGATAAGGGTAAAATTCTGCTCATCTGGCTTATTGAACTTATGGCATTATAAAGTCGCGTGATGTTCAGCATGGTCGAAACGGCTTTGACCCCTTCACCTTCTGCGCTGACTCTCCACGCTTGTGTACCTTCAAGTTTAAGTTCGGCCGTTGCAAGTGCTTTGGTGCCAAGTTTATCTTTAAGTCTTAAAATCTCGATTCCGTTTAAGCTTCCGTCTGGCTTGCGCATAGGAATATAAAACAGGCTGAGTCCTTTTGAACCTTCAGGTGCACCTTCGATCCGCGCAAGGCCCAAAGCCATTTCGGAGGTCGTGGCTGATGAGAACCATTTTACTCCCGAAAGTTTGTAGTGATCCTCAAACTTGCGCGCAACCGTCGAAGTTCGACTCACATCCGAACCACCCGTTTTTTCGGTCATCCATTGCCCTGAGGTCCAAAATTCTTCAGGCGTGCGAGCGGTAAGGTGTTTAAACGCTTCTTCAAAAAGCTTCTTTGATTTTTGGTCCGAAACTTTTGGTATCGTGAGCTCTAGAACCCGAGCCGCACCATCGGCCATTGCCAAAGGACAAGAATAAAAAGCAGACGAAGAATGAAAAAGATAAAGCTTCGAAAACTGATAAAGTCTCGATAGGCCACCGAACTTTCTTTCAAAGCCAAGCGCCACCAGCCCCTCTCGTGCCGAAACGGCGTGGAGCTCTTTCCAAGCCTCACTTACTTTTATTAAATCTTGCCGCCTTCCCCAGGGATCAAAGGCCACAAGTTCTGGCTGTTCTTTTTCGGCTTGAGCTGCAAGCTCTAAGAGCGTCGAGGTCGCTTGGGCTCCGAACTGCATTAAATCTTTTTGAATGCTTTGATATTGCTCAGGTGAAAACCGAGCTTTTAGAAAGGCCTGAAGTAAAAAATCTTTTTCGAATTCATTTTCGAGCTGAGGCCCGTCTTGAAAAAACTCAGCCATAAAAACCTCGTTGTTTAGAATTCGGGCCTATCACAATCGTTTGAACCCTCAAGATACTCAGCCGGAGGACGAACCAAAAACTTATCTTCTAATACTTGAGCCACAGCCTCATCGCGAGTGATCACACCCATCTCAAGCTGAAAGTGCACCTCTGACTCTAAATCCATTCGCAATTCTTTAACTCGGTGATGCTCGGGCCAAAGATTCTTAATCGAATTATTCCCACCCATTGAAAGCGGAATCAAATGATCTACGGTATACTGGCTTCGGCAACGTGCCGGGATATTGTAGGCTTCATAGACTCGGTCTTTGAGTTGTTTCTTCACTCGGCGTTTACAAAAGGGAACTTGCTCTTCATAGCGGAGATACAAAAAGTTGGAATCGGTTTCAGTGCAGTATTCGCCCGGAGTAAGATCACTAACTGGAACAACCGGATAAGCCTGCGCGACACTGCTGCTAAAGAACAAAATCCAAAGAACAAACACTCGCATGAGCGAACTCCTTAAAACTGAAATCTCGCGACCACAGGATCATGATCTGAAAGGCGACCCATAAAATTGGAATTGATGTGCACAACTTCGACTTTAGGATCTTTTGCCATAAGATTGCCGTTTGCAAAAATATAATCCAATGGTTGCGAGCTTCCGTTGTGGCTAGTGGTATAGCGTTCATTTCGGGGAACGAGTTCTTTAACCATATTCTTTAAATGTTCACCTTCAAGAACAAGCATCGAAGTTTCATTGGCCAAAGCATTGAAGTCTCCGACGACTAAAATATTTGCCCGCGGGTTATACAGAGATAGGAGTTCAACAAAGTC
>CAZDFM010000039.1:0-10840 GCA_964504465.1 uncultured Pseudobdellovibrionaceae bacterium
CACCGATGGCCCTTGCACAAGACACTACGGGAGAGTCAACGCAGACCTTCCCTAAGCCAGCACCCGTGACGGAACAGTCGGTTTATAAACCCCACGTCGGAGTGATTGCGGGATTCAGCGCTCCGGAAGGTAGCTATCAATCCAATGTCGAATATGGAATTGATTTTGGTTTTCAGCCCTATGTTCCCTTTGGACTTGGAGTGGAAGCCACTCAAGCCAACTATGATGCCGACGGCGAGGGCGATGATTTAGCGAGAACCACCGCACTTCTAAAAGGTTCTTATCATTTAGGCGGAACACTGCCGATTATTAGCGAGAGCTACATTGGTCTCGGCGTAGGCCCAATACTTGAACGCGCAGGCGGCTCTGACGTGGTGTATGGAGGATTAATGCCAAACCTAGGCTTTGATATTCCTCTTAAAAACACCATGCTCGAATTTATGTCGATCGGCGCAAATGCTCGCTACCTTATGACCAGCAGCGATGCTCCGGATGTGTTTGCACTTAATGGTGTTGTTAAATACTGGTTCTAATTTGTTGAACACAAATACTGTCGCAAAAGAAGAGGGCCCGTTTAACGGGCCTTTTGCTTTAGCCCGCTTCAGGAACTAAAAAAGCTTCGATGTCGTCTGAGTGATGTTTCCATGCGCCAACCACTCCCCAGAAGTGTCCGGCTTTTACTTCGATTGTAAGATTTGGTTTCCATAGTTCAGCAAGGCGTTTTTGGTTTTCAAAAGGAACTGTTTTGTCATCGAGAATGAGCAAAATGCCTCGCTGCTTTGCCTCAAAGTTTTTAGGCAAACTTAAAGGGTCCAAGGTAAATTCTTTTTCTAACGCCGCAAGGTACTCTTCGTCCGATTGAAAATTGAAGGCTTGGTAGCGGTCAGCCTTAAGCTTTTTCATGTCTTTGTGATCCGAATAAACAATCACCTGAGGAATACTCACACCCGCACCGACCACAAAAACTCTTTCAATGCGGTCCACTTTGCTTGCGGCAATCGAGGCAAATAATCCTCCCACACTTGTGCCGAGAAGCGAGATTTTTTCGTCAGCTGGCAACTGATTTGCTAAAGTCTCGATGGCTCTTACCGCTCGCGCGTGTAAGTCTTGATGAAGGTCTAACTTGATATCTTTGCGGTCCTGACCTGTCCACCGAGTTAAGATGTAAACGTCGGCACCTTTTTTCTGCATCGATTTTGCGTAACTTCGGTCAATTGAGGTTGTTCCCCCTGTCGGAGGCACGATGATGACAGACCTGCGTATCTGGCTTTTAGGGTCGCGTGGATAGTGTTGGTAATCGATTGCAAAGCCATCGTCTCCTTTCACACTTTCCTTTTTTTGATTCACTGAAGCGCAACCCAAAGCGGCAACTGCAACCAAAGCTGGAGATAAGATTTTAGCGAACTTCAACAATCGTGTAGGTTTTCCCTTTGAACTCAAATTCATCTCCTTGAGATTTTTTAAATAATTTCTGCCCTAAAGGCGCTTCGATTGTCAGCGATTGAATGCTTATCCCCGACTGCACTAGTGTGATCCCACCTGATGGAAGAATAAAGAAAAATTTGTCTTCTTGTTCTTCAATATTTAATTGCACTGCTGAACCTACGCGGATCGGTTGGCCTGAATGATCTTCAGAGGTGACTTGTTCGAGCTGAAAGATTTGTTTTTTAAGTTCCATCGCGCGTTGCGCCTGGCCGGAGGCGAGATAAGAGGCTTCAAGGCCTCTTGTGTCATATTTGTTTTCGGCTTTTGACTCGGGATTTGTAGAAGCTTCTTTAGCTTCAAATGCCGACGCCACCAGCACCTCGAGTCTCAGATTGAGCTCTTTTACTGCGTCTTTTAGAAGTTTCGTTTTATCAATCTTCTGTAAACTCACGGCACCTTCTTCTTTTTCACAAACTTGGTTCCAATTCCTGGAGTCATGAGCATTGCCGGCAACAACATAAAGTCAGCCACGAGTGCAAACACGAGCGAAATTGAAATCATCATTCCAAAGTTACTGAAAGGTGTAAAGTCACTTAGGATCGCGACACCAAAACCAATGCTTAATACGGCAGTGGACATGAGCAAGGCTTCGCCTGTCTCGTGAAAAACAGCCACAATGGAGTCGACATAACTTTTGCCCTGAGCCACTTTTTCTTGGAAATGCACCATGAAGTGGACGGTGTCATCGACTGAAATCCCCATCACCACACTCATCACGAGAATCGAACCTACATCGTACTTGTAGCCCATCAAAAACATCACCAAACCGCCAAAGATCCCAGGTATCGCGTTCGGGATCATGGCTAAGGTACCAAGCCTTAAGGATCTACAAATCAAGGCCATGGTAAGTAAAATCATGACTAGTGCACGAGTGCTGGCTTCGCTAAAGGTTGAAAGAATATGATGGCTCAACTCAGGTACAAGCGAGGCTTTACCCGCGGCAGTCATTGTGAGACCCATCTCTTTGGCTTTGTCTTCGATTTTATTTATGTTTGCCAAAGTCTCTTCAGAGTCCTCAACCGTCCAAAGGATTTTAATTCGCATCTTTTTAAAATCCATGGTGCTCCAGTGGTTGACTCCCATCCCTGCAGGCAAACTCATAGAGTATAAGAAAAGTTGCTGGGCCACGGCTTCTCTCGAATCAGGTAGGCGATCGTTTTTGGGGAGAGGTTTTCCTTCCATCGCTTGATGTAGCTCCCCGACAATGTCGGCCACACTCGTTACTTTGGCCACTCCCGGAATTTCTGAAATCCAAGCTTGAAATTCGACCACTTTTTTAAGGTACTCGGGCTCTTTGATGCCGTCGGCTTTGCCGCTATCAAGCACGAGTTCAACTCCGCGAGACCCTCCGAATTGATCGCGCATAAAATCGTTTGCGACCTTAATAGGGACGCCTTCTGCGTAATAGTTGAGTGGATCGGAATCAATTGTATTAAACGAGCCCACGTAAAAGCTCAAGGCTGCAAGTCCTCCCCAGGCCAGCATGATTTTAATTTTATGTCTCGAAACCCAACCTATATAGCTGGTAATCCACTGTGCATGTTGACGCTTTTTGGATTCTTTTCGAGGACGCACTGGAAATGGAAAATAAATAAAAGCTGCGGGCAAAATTCCCGCCGTGATAAACCACGCGATCATCACTCCGATTGTCGCCATAATCCCGAGATCACTAATTGTAGAAACGTCAGACGCAACGAATGCCACAAATCCCAACCCTGTTGTCACGCTTGTCATAAGAGTCGGAAACAAGTTTGTAACAAATGAACTTTTAGCCGCGTCGAACTTTGATAAACCTTCGGCACGGAGCCTTGCAAAGCCCTGCACCAAGTGAATCGAGTCCGCGAGCGTAATGGCGATAAGGATTTGTGGTAAACATACTGTCAAAGGGTTCAACGTGATCTTAAGCCAGCCAGCAATTCCGAGAGTCGAAACGATTGCAACCGCATATAAAACGGTGATCAATATTGAAAGACTAAAGGATCTAAAAATATAAAGCAGCAAGAACATGGTGAGGCCCACAACAAGGGGCAAAAGCATCATAAAATCATTTTCGGAAACTTCACGGTACGCTTCCGTTAACGCAGCCGAACCGGTCATGTAAAAGATATGATCGCCTTTACCTTTGAAGCTCTCTAAAAGTTTCTTCGCCTGAGTTACGGGTACTCCGTACTGATCGGCGGCATCGTAGAGCGGGTTTAGATGCGCGGTCACGAGTGTCGTCTTGAGATCTTCGCTTATGATGTAGTTGATGATGTTGTCGTTCTTTTTAACTTGCTCCACACGAGTTTTTAAAAACTCGGGGTCGTCAGATTTAAAGACAGGATCAATGACGATGTCGCCAGACTCTCCGGTGATAAGTGAATAGTTCGCGAGTGATTCTACCCGAATGACTTCTTTTACCATCCACATTTTTTCTGTGAGTTCTTGAACAAGAGCAACGCTATCTTTATCAAAAATTCCAGAAGGACTGTGAACCGCAATGACTATGCTGTCGTCATTGCCGAATTCTCTTTCGTATTCTTCGTACGCAAGAAGTGCCGGATCGTTGGGTTTAAACCAATGTTTAAAGCCATAGCGGGACTCAAGACTGAGCATCCCGTAACCGGTTGCAGCCACAAAAGTGAGAGTGATCAGTAAGGCTAATATCGGGCGGCGCACCAGCCAATCACTGGACCACTCAATTAGTTTCTCACGATTTGTCATAGCTGCGCTCCCGAGTTGCGTTTACTGTAGTTTCAGTTTTTTTAGAAAAAATAAGTTACATTTACAAAAACATGGTCCGTATCATCGATATTCTTAGTGGCATCGGTTTTCGAGATCACTTGTCTTACTCCGCCTGCCATTTTTAATTTATTTAAAACTTTTTGACTGTAGGCCGCCGACCAAAACATTTCACTGGTGGTCTCTAAATCGACAATCAGGAAGGCTTTAACCTCTTTTGATTTTGTGTCGTTTATGCTTAAGCGGTAACCAAACATCAGATCGTTTTGATTCAAACTCAATTGCTCAGCCTCGGTTTTGCTGACTCCTAAAATTTTTTGCATCTCTAAGAAACCGGTCGACTCCCAACCATTTTCGTGTGCATACGGACGCTCTAAACCAAATGCGAGAATCGAATGGTCTTTCATCCCAATGGGTGCCACTAAAAACGGAAGACTCGTACTTTCTGCATCGAAGTTTCTTTGGACGTAATCGAATTTAAAAATATTTTCGCCCCACACAGCCGCACCGTTAAAACCCATTTGAGTGAGCGGCAAAAAGATGGGTCTGAGACCCATATAAACGCTGTCCTGCCCCGGAAACGCCTGTTGCCGATCTATGTGGTGCACATAGTGAAACGCGAGATCTGCAGGGCCGAATTTTCGGGTGTACCTAAGGGCATATTGGGTCACGGGTTTGTAGTT
Source organism: uncultured Pseudobdellovibrionaceae bacterium (assembly GCA_964504465.1). Classification (GTDB taxonomy): domain Bacteria; phylum Bdellovibrionota; class Bdellovibrionia; order Bdellovibrionales; family UBA1609; genus CAZDFM01. The sequence continues at coordinate 4,890 of CAZDFM010000039.1, forward strand.
TTCTTTTAATTGGCCCGCATCTAAAAAACGAGATTCAAGAAGCTTCGTATCAGGTGGAAGCGAGCTGAGTCTTGATTTTTCAGAAGGGATGATCGGCCCCATAAAGAGCGGCATATAGTACGCGGTTGCGTATCCACCAAAAAGTGGCAACCTTACCGAAAGAGAAGGCTCGCCTATTTTTTCGGAGTTTTCAAATTGCGAGTCGATGTTTCGGCTATTGAAGACATCAGAAGGAGTAAAAACTTCTGTCATGGCCCAGTTTTCAATTTGTGTTCCGGCCTTGACTTGTAGAGCGTCGGTTTTGTACCCGAGCCAGTTTTCATAGGGGATTAGGCCAGTTCTTTTGTTGTCATCAAGATCGAACCTTCCAAGATTCCAGATTTTGATCTCGAAGTTTTTAAATCGGCCGCCGGTTTCAACTTCGGCAAGCACTGAAAAGTTTTGCTCAAGTGAACGTGCTTCTTGTTTTTCACCGATAAAACGCCGGTACTCAAACCGGGCACTACCCTCGGCTGTTCGCGGAAGAAGCCCGGTCATGCTTTCTTCTTTAAGACGTTCACTTTGTAGTCCATCATCAAGAAGTGTTCGTCTTCTAAAAGATTTTTCTTCAAGATAGTGTTGCCGTGCGTTTTTGTCTTTAAGTCGTCTGAGCCTTAAAGCTCTTGCTCGTCTAGAGCGAAGCTGCTGAACTTTTCTTTTTTCGTATTTTTCGCGAAGTCGGTTTTGGATTCTTTGTTTTTCATTTTCGAAGGCGTTGCGGTTAGATCTTTCGTTTGTTTTGCCGTCTGATTCTAAAAAGATTTCGCCAATACCTTTTTCTTCTGGCTTTGTGGTGGTCGTGCCTGCGCCCGGGATATCAAAGGCTTCACCGACGGGTTCACCCTGAGGCTCTTCTTCTTGAGCTTGTGCTGCCGGATACGTTGCGAGCGAGACAAATACAAAGAGCGCAACGAGGGCTTGCGCTCTTAAAGTAGATGTCCTCTGGCTTCGCATCAAGTTAGTCCTACTCTTTTAGATTTTCGCTATTAAAAATGCTGTCGCTATGAGTGACTTTGAGTTTAAGTTTTTTCCAGGTCATGATGGATTTACTTTTTGCCTGAACGTTCGCCATCACGATTTTTGATGGGCGCCACCAGCGGTTCATCACTTTGCGGTAGCCGCTGATTTCAGCAACTTTAATGAGTTCACCCTTGCGGTCATAGTAGTCATTTTTAAGTGCGGCTTTGTACTCTTGATCGTACCAAAGGGTTTCTTTGGTATATCCGCTCCCCTTTTCTTTTGGATAGCGTTCCACCACCCAAGTTTTTCGTCCGTCGATGACTTCGTCGCGTAAGTATTTGTAAGTGTACTTTCCCACTTCCTTTTTAGAGAAGTCTTCGTAAGTAAAATCACTTCCCATAAATGAACCTGACTTTAACTGCGCACTGATGCGTTTTACTTTTTTGACAGCAGGTAAATAAAGCCACTGCTCGTCTTCTTGAGTTTTGTGCGCCCACGTTAGAAGTTTTGTGCCTTTAATGTCAGCCGGACCAATTACCGTTAAAAGCAATCGATCGCCCTCGGTGCGCTCTTTGGTTTTAAAGTTCATCTCTCGTGACAAGGGGTCGCCACCGCTTGAAATAATCTGCATGTCCATTTCGGCGACTTCACCAATAAATCCCGCGGCCGCATCGCTCGACATTTGCGCAATCTTTAAACCTTTTTCAGCAGCCGACATTTGGGCTGACGCTAAAGGTGAAAATAAGGGTGAAGAGGTAAAAAGAAGAACCCACGCCGCAATAGCAAAAACTCGCATAACACTCCTTAACTCGCATTATTGTCTTGGCTTATTTTCAGGCATAAATTCGTCGAAATCATTTCTCCTTTGGCATACTTAAGCGAACTTAGGCTTCAGTCTAGTTCATGAGCTTCGACGGCTCGCGTTTGAATTTCGATAAATTTTCAACTCAGAGCCATTAATCAGTTTAGTCAGGACTTTTGTTGGGATACCCTGTCCCCAAATGTGAGACCAAAGGAGATGTCATGTCAGATGCAGAATTAAAAGCCGAACTCGAACGCCTCAAAGCCGAAAACGCGTCCCTTAAAAAATCCGGCGGCGCCGGCGGCCGCAAAGAATTATCCTTCAAAGTAAGCCAAAAGGGCGCCCTCTCCGTCTACGGAATGGGCCGCTTCCCCGTCACTCTTTACAAAGAACAGTGGATCAAATTATTAGATAAAAAAGACGAACTCTTAGCTTTCATCGAAGAGAACGATGCCGAGCTAAAGGCGAAAGAGTAATTCGTTTTGCTTCACCGCGATTTAGTTCCGAAGCGGAACTAAAGTTTCGCAATCGCGTGGAGTGAATTAGAAACAAAAAAACCCACGTTTTTAGCGTGGGTTTTTTGTTATATTAAAAGTGACGATTTCTAGAAGATGGAAATTGTGCAGTCATTCGCGCTAACAGGTACATTCACTGACGTGGGAGACATCGAGCCCGAGCCGTCAAGGAAAGTGACCTCTGGATCATTGTTAACTCGGTTATAAGAAATGGTCCATACAGAGTCCTTGGCATCAGATGGATCGAGCCTAAGCGATATAGCACCTTCGATAGAGCCTAGCGAATTTTTAGCGTACACTTTAGATGCAGAGGTTTGATCATATTCGGCAGCGTACTCGGCTACCGAAGCGCTCGCATAAACATCGCCGACGCCTGTAACAGCTGCATTGTATTCAACGATTAAACCATTCAAGAAGGAATAAACACCATTGATATTCTGAATTTCCCAACTGCAGTAGATAGTCTTAACGACTTTCCCACTTCCAGAACCTAATGAACCATTTTCACCGGGAACACCAGGATCGCCTTTGGGACCCTTTGCGCAGCCGATACTGGCGAGTGACATAAGAGTAACTAAAGATACGGTTGATAAAACTTTAAGTGATTTCATAAAATCTCCTGGTTGCCTTATAGAATTACAAAGCTTAGACCGGGAGGGCTCACATTATATGAGAGCTAATAGGAGCGTTTTCGAAGGGGGCAGAATTGCGCTTAGCACCTGTTTAGAGATTCGACACCGACGTTCCGATATTCACTGCTCGTCGTTCCGACTCTCACGAAGTTCACTCCGGCGCAGGAGTAAATTGCGCGCCATAAGCTTTCAAACTTATGACGCGCTTTAGATAGAAAAAAGAAGCTATGCGCCCTGCGAGTGAACCTTTTAGGGCGCCCGGCGAGGGAACCTTTTAATGGACCGAGCGCATGAGGGAGTAGTCGAAGTTTACTGGGCGGAGGCCGTTCTTCATTATGATTTGGTCGAAAACGCCTTCGAGTTGGGCCAAGTGTTTTTCGTGAACGTAGATTTGATAAGAAGATTCTTCGCCGAGATAGAGTTCTTCCAAAGCTACTTGTAAACGCTCGAGGTCGTTTATTAAATTCTGATCAATTACGATTCGCTGTTTTTCTACCACTTCATTTCCTCCAACCTAATAGGTCTTGTAGTTCGTTCATTGTTTGAGTCATTTTCTTAATCGATTTGGGAATTACTAAAACGCAATCGTCTCCGGCGATTGTGCCTAACACTGTGTCCGCGCCAAAATCCACTTGGCGTGCTAATAATGAGGCTGATCCGGGCTTTGTCGAGATGACGATCAGATTTTCGTTCGAATCAATATTCTGAACTAAATCTGCAATCATCGAACTTACCGGTGGCGGAAGATCCATATCAGGAAGAACATACGAAGGCTCTTGGTTTTCGTTGTAAGTTCGAACCGCTCCGAGCTTTTTTAATGCGCGAGAAATGGTCGACTGAGTTACGTCATAACCCCGAGTTGCAAGCTCCCCGCGGAGTTCTTCTTGTCCTCCTACGGACGATTCTTGAAGGATCACCTTAATCACATCTACAATCGATTCGTTCTTTGCTTTTTCCATCGCTTCACTTCCTAGTTTGCGTAGCCCTTAAAACTTTCCTCGTACCTTACTTAATCCTAATTAACCCAATTCATCCTTCATCAGCCCGATCAATATAGCTTTCTGCACATGCAGACGGTTTTCACTTTGTTTAAAGATCAAAGACTCTTTTGAATCCGGCAGATCTTCGGCAATTTCTTTACCTCTCACCATTGGCAAACAATGAAGAAGATTGGGTTTGCCCCCTGCTGCTTTTAAAAGCTCATGGTTTACTTTGAACTTTTCAAACGCAAGGTCACGGTCTTTGGCTTGCTCTTCAAAACCCATACTGGTCCAGACGTCAGTGTAAATCACATCGGCACCTTTAACGGCTTCATAGGGATCTGAGTAAGCTTTAATTTTTTTAACGTCTTTGTATTCTTCAACAAGTGCAGCGTTGGGCTCATAGCCTTTAGGGCAAGCGTAGCTCAACTCAATTCCGGTTTTTTCAACAACTGGAAAGAAGCTTTGAAGAATGTTGTTACCATCACCTACATAAGCAAGCTTCACTCCTTTGAGGCGACCAAATTGCTCTTTGATCGTCAAAAGATCCGCCAAGATCTGGCAAGGGTGAAACGTGTCTGACAAACCGTTAATAACTGGGATCGAAGAGTACTCCGCCATTTCATAAATGGTTTTGTCATCAAAAGTGCGAATCATAATGCCATCACAATAGCCCGATAGAACGCGCGCAAGATCGCGAGGCTCTTCTGATTTTCGAGTCGCATTAATGCTTTCGATCACGGTTCCGCCAAGTTCAAACATCGCAACCGAAAAACTAAAGCGAGTTCTTAGCGAGGGCTTGTCAAACAAAAGGGCTAAAGACTTCCCTTTAAGAATGTCAGCACCAAGGCCTTGGCGTCTGCGAGTTTTAAGCTCAAAGGCAAGGTCGAGGACACTCACGATCTCTTTCTTAGAGAGCTCGGCACCGGTGATTAAATGTTTTGTTTCAAGATCAATCATTATGCTTTCCCCTTTACCCATCGGATTTGGCAAACCGTACCAACCCCTTTGTTAGTAAAAACCTCTTCAATTAAAGAGTGAGGTCTTGAGCCGTTAATAATATGCACCTGCTGAACTCCAGCATCGAGCGCATCGATAATCGTTTTAACTTTGGTGAGCATTCCGCCCTTAACCGCACCGGTCTCAATCAATTGGTTGAGCCCGTTTTTGTCGATGTCTGAAATCAGCGCACCCTCTTCGTTGAGGATCCCGTCTTCATCCGTCAGATAAACAATCTTTGGGATGTCCAAAGCTTGCGCCAAAGCCGTACAAACCCAGTCGGCGTTAATATTTAAAGGCTGCCCGTCTGTGGTCATACCAAAACTCGACACCACCGGGATGTAGCCTTGGTTGGATTTGATTTGGCCTTCGATAAAGTGCGCGATCACTTCAGTGTTCACTTTATCGATTTGGCCAACTTCGCCAAGTGCTGGATCAAAGTGTGAACATTGAAGAAGCTGTCCATCGGCACCTGAAAGGCCCACCGCCTTAACGCCCGCTGCGTTTAAGGTGCGAACTAATTTTTTATTCACCTGTCCGCAAAGAACTTCTTCGACCACTTCGACCATTTCTTTGGTGGTGACGCGTTGGCCATCGTGAAAGCTCCACTCGATATTTTTTTCCTCTAAAGCTTTATTGATGGCTTTGCCGCCGCCATGAACGAGCACCAATGAGATACCCGCCGCGCGCATAAGGCTTAGGTCGCTACAAAGCTTTTCAACGAGCTCTGGGTTTTGCAAAGGTGCGCCGCCAATTTTAATTAAAATCTTTTGGCCGCAAAAACGCTTTACGTACTCAAGCGTCTCAAGAACTTTGCTTGTAGCCTTATCCTGAAAAATATCTTCAGGCAGGATTTTTGGAGCAGTACTTAATTCGTTCTTCATCATCGTTTCAGTTCCTCTAAAAGTTCTTCGCTTGAACTAGGTTAGGTAATCGGCATTGATTTGGACGTACATCCTTGAGAGATCGCAGCCCCATGCCGTTGCATTGGATTTTCCAAGTCCTAGAACAATATCAATCAGCA
>CAZDFM010000040.1:0-10733 GCA_964504465.1 uncultured Pseudobdellovibrionaceae bacterium
TTGCAGCTGGTTTCTTGTTCGCCTTCGCAGCTTTTTTTGCAGGCTTCGATTTTTTATTTTTAGTTGCCACGTTTGGACATCTCCTCATCAAAATATTTACTGTAAAGAACATCCCATTCAGGCGAACCTTCGGGGACTCCACGTTTAAGTGAATTAATTTTTTGTCGAGTTGCGGTGTCGAGTGCCTCGACTTCTTTCATAAACATGGCCATCGCTTTTTTGCCGAAGCGAATAGCTTTGTCCTCGTCGTCGTAGTCGACCAAGTCGTCGTTGTAAAGAGCATCGACGATCAAGTGAACGAAATGGCTTTGGCGATCTTCAGAAATCATAGAATGATCCCCTTTTCTTTAGCCAAGCGCTTTTTTAAGAGCGGAAACATTTTGTAGCGCTCAAAGCCACCTGGGTTTTTCCGCTCAAGATCATCCATCATCATGTGGACCTGACGATCAAGCTGCTGTTCGCGCTGATAATCGGCCTTAATCACATCTACTGCGCGCTGAATGACTTTTGCTTCATCGGCTTTGAGAGTGATGGTGTTGGAGGCTTTGAGTTCGGAGAGGATAGTTGTGACCAGACGTTTTATTTGCTTATCAGTTATTCTCATAATTTTGACTAAAACGGAGAGCCAGCGTAAAGTCAACGGGCATGCGAAATCCATTCAAGTTATGGCCACTGCGTAAATGGCTTATTTTTGGTTTTTTAGGAGCTTTAGCTCTGACTCTTGTCATTGGCGTGTGGGCGATCGTCTTAAATCAAGAGATCAGTGAACGTTTAGAAAAGGGTTGGTTTCTTCCTCCCCTGGAACTCTACTCCGACGAAATGCGCCTTAGTTTAGGGCAACATTTAAAAATCGTCGCCTTTTCAGAGCAGCTCGTCGCACTTGGCTATCAGAAGGTGGGGCCTGGTGAGAAACTGCGCGGCCGCGAATACTCGCTTTGGACGCCTGAGTTCTGCCAACAAAATCTATCGATCGAACTTCCTGAGGGTACGTTTAGCTGTGTCGCCTTTAACAGTGAACCTTCACCTGGCCAGACTTTATTTAGTTTACTGGCACTTGATTCAGCCTCGGTTCTTTTAGGTGTTTACCAAGGTGAGCCTGCGCTTGCAGTTTCGCATATCGCGTTAGAGCCTTATATGTTTGCGCAGTATTACGGCGAGCAGCCAATACTTCGTGATGTCACAAAGCTGAGTGCGATTCCGCTTTCGTGTTTGCAAGCTGTCACCGCAATTGAAGACTCCGATTTTTTAACTCACGCGGGAGTGAGTTTTACAGGTACATTGCGCGCACTTGGACGCAATTTAACTTCGGGCCGATACGCGCAAGGTGGAAGCACCATCACTCAGCAGTTAGTGAAGAATTTCTTTCTGACAGCTGAAAAAACAATTAAACGAAAAGTCACCGAACAGATCATGGCTTTCTTATTAGAGAGCCGTTTTACAAAAGATGAAATCTTAGAAAATTATTTGAACGTCATCTATATGGGACAAAACGGGCCCTTTCAAATTCGTGGTTACAGCTCTGCAGCTCGACATTATTTTAACAAAAGAGTTTCAGAACTTGATTTGCCAGAATGTGCACTTTTGGCAAGCCTCGTTAACAGTCCGGGTCGCTATAGCCCGTTTGGGCAACCCGAACGCGCTTTAAAACGCCGCGAACTTGTGCTTTCAAAAATGCACGAGCTTGGGATGGTTTCTTCGGGCGAAAAACAAGAGGCCGAACAAAAACCACTCCCCACTCGTCCTCCGCGATTACTGTCAGAGCCCGCTCCTTATTATGTACAAGCGGTTCTTAAGAAATTAGAAGATGAAGGCGTTGATGCAAGCCAAGGACTTAAGATTTACACTCACTTAAATCCAACGGCTCAAGAGATTGGCCAAAAACATCTTTCGGCTGAAGTTGTTCGCCTTGAAAAAGAATTTAAAAAAATCACCGCGCTTAAAGAAAAAGGTAAAAACCTTCAAGCGGCCTTGCTTTCGGTTGATCTTAAAACCAATGGTATTATCGCTTTAATTGGTGGCCGTGAGTTTAAAAAATCTCAGTACAACCGCGCCATCGACAGCCGACGACAAATCGGTTCGGTCATGAAACCTTTTGTATATTTAGCGGCGCTTGAGACTCTGACTACAGAAGGTGATCCTTACGAGCCAACAACTCTGATTTCGGATGAGCCTCTCGACCATCGCTATGAGCGGCAACGCTGGCGGCCCTCAAACTACGACAGAAAGTTTCATGGGATCATTCCACTGTATGTGGGGCTTAAAGATTCATTAAACGTTTCAACTGCAAGATTGGGAATTGATGTCGGTCTTGATTCGATTGTCGATGTATCAAAAAGATTAGGCATCGAGTCGCCAGTCAAAGCACTTCCCTCACTGAGTTTAGGTGCATTTGAAATTGGAGTTTTAGAAGTCGCACGAGCTTACGCAGCCCTTGCTCGTATGGGTACACTTCAGGAAGTTCGTTTAATTCGCCGAGTGCTGAATGGTCACGGCGAAGAACTTTGGAAGCCCGACGCTCCCACAAAAGTAGTCGCCAATCCCGAAGCTGTCGCACGACTCGTTGGAATGATGAAACAAACAATTGAAACGGGTTCAGCAAGATCGGTTCGCTGGAGAGGATTTTCTCATCCGGCGGCTGGCAAAACCGGAACGACGAGCGACACCAAAGACGCCTGGTTTGTGGGTTTCACTCCGCACAACTTAACAGTTGTCTGGGTCGGCTATGACGACAACACCTCACATGGCCTTACCGGCTCAAACGGCGCCGTCCCCTTATGGACGCTCTTCATGAAAGATTTCGCCACAACCTACCCACCTGACGACTTCACTTGGCCCGAAGGCGTTTCAGAGCGCGAACTCACCGTAACCGAGCTCATGTCACTGTTCCAAGGCGCCACCAACATGGAACTCCCAACCGCACCCCTAAAACTCATCTTCTAAAAGGGCCCGTCGCCCTTTTTGCAACCCGGCGGGTTGCAAAAAGGACGACGGGCCCTTCTGTAGGCCCTTCTGTTCATCATCTAGTGTACACTTTTGAGTTTGGGGTTTTGATATTGTTTGGGGCTTGGTGGATATTGGGCGAGTCAAACAGGCCGATAGGCCCCCAACAAAGGACTCTGTTATGAAAATGATTTTAGCTGCTTTAATGTTTTTAGGTGTTTCTTCTCAAGCTCACGCAAGCCTTTTTAGCTGCGAGTTTATAATCGAAAATGCAGTTCAAGCGGAACTTAATAAACGCAGTCTTAATGACGAAATTACGCAGATCTCGATTGTTGATGACCAAAGTTTTAGCAATTTGCAAACCTACCGAGTTATTACTCAAAAACCAGAACTAAAGGGCGGATACGGAATGATGTATGCAGCTCATTGGATGGTTGTGGTTAAAAATGACGGTAGCTCGGCTGGCTGTATGAGCCCAATAGTTCTTCACGATATTACAGCACTTTAAGTTTGGGGGCCCGTCGCCTTGGTAAGACCGGGGGGTTGTAAAAAAGGCGACGGGTTGTTTAAAGTCTGTTAGATTTTGTTTCATGAGCGACTCCTCTAAGATTTTAAAAAGTTATCTCGATAAAAAGCGAAAGCTTAAATCTTCGTATTCAATGCGAGCCCTAGCTCGGGACCTCAAGGTCGCTCCCTCTTTTTTGAGCGCAGTTCTTTCTGGTAAAAGAAAACTACCGAAACGTTTTTATAAAAGTATTCAGTCTTTACTCGATATTTCACCTGACGACATGGCTCGCATCCGAATGGATCGCCTGGACGAAGAAGACTTTCCGGCAGAGAGCCCTAAAAAATCTAAAACAGATATTACGGAATGGAAGCTAGTTCCGACTCGCTCTTTTTTGAGCCACTGGTATTTGCCAGCCCTTTTAGATTTGATGGGCTGTGAGAACTTTAAGTCCGACCTCAAATGGATCTCAAAAAAACTTCGCATTACCGAAGCTGAAGTGGATTTTGCTTTAAGAGAACTTCAGCGTTTAGAGTTAGTCGAACAAGATAAAAAATCAGGACGCTGGACAAAAATCGACCGCCTGATCCGAATGACTTCGAGTGAATCTAAAGCGGAGTTTAGAAAGTTTCACACTCAAGTTTTAAAAAAAGCTCTCGAGGAACTCTCTACTGACAAAGGTTCTGACAATCGCCAGATCAGTGGCATTACTTTATCGCTTTCAACCCAACAAATCCCCTATCTTAAAAAACGTTTAAGCGATTTCTTTCACGAAGTAGCCAAAGAACTCGAGAACACCGCCGGCGAAGACGTGTTCTACCTTGGAGTGAACTTCTTTCCACTCACGGATGTGGAGTGTTCACCACCAAGTGCACACAATAAAAAAGGCGATGTTGAATAGAGACTCGACTTTAAAGATAGTGTGATTGCGTCTCCACTACTTTAACTGAAAGGCCTTTATGAAACAGATCTTTTTAACACTTCTAATTTCGTTCTCAACTTTTGCTCACGCCAGCTCCGATGACGATCTCATCGGCATTCCTCCCTTTGCGGTGGAGCCTGTACCTTATGAATCGATTGAGTTACTCCAAAAGGTTGCAGCTTCAGAAGTTGCCCTAAAGAATTTAGAACTTCTGCGACAAGCACAATACGGCTTAATTGGAGCCAAACGACAAGGCTCTGAAATGGGGCATGAGACTTTGTATTTTATGTTTCGAAATGATTTTAGTGGGTGTACGGCGAGTTTTAGTCTTACATACTTTCCGGCGACCGACGTTCTCCTTTACGGACAGGTTGCAAGTGAAACCGGAATTCCATCAGCCCAGGCCAGTGCGCTTTTTTATCCTCCTTGCAGCTCGACTGCGCTCTGAAGTATTTATAAGTCTGTAGATTTATAGAGCAGGCACAAGTGTTGTGAACCTGCTCTAATTCGAGTTAAAGCAATCTCACGCCCCTCCTTTGAGGTTTACACTTTGCAATCTCTGATTGAATGAATTCTAGACATTCAACTTCAGTCAAAACCATCCTCTTATTTTGCTTCGTCCTCATGAGCTTCTACTCATCAGCACATCCCGTGGTGAGTTCATCGGACAGTCTCTTGTGTCGGCTGGGGCAATATCCAGAATTTCCGCTTTTGACTGAAACAGAAATTGTGATTGCTCATGAGGGACGAATAACTCAGTACTCAAGGCTCGATGTAGAAAGTTTCCTTTTTGAAAAAGCCGCAAGCTGGGTGAATACCTTTATTGCTTCGAACGATTTTTTATTTGCTCCAGCCGCAGGAGCCGCCACGACTACACTTTGTCTTGGGATGTTTGATGACGTCCAAGGTGCAAATGCTCTCGCAATCGGGGACTCTCAAATTTTATTCGGACGCAGACTCACGGCACAAATCATTTCGGGAAGTGATATTGCGGGACTTTCCCTCACTTATATTTTGGCCCACGAACTCGCTCATATTCTACAGGTTCGACATAATTTACCGTTTGAATATGGTGGAGCGGGAATTATTCTCCCGATGCTTTCGACCAAAATTAAAGAGCTGCATGCTGATTGTGTGGCCGGTTATATTCTCGAAGCACATCGTGAAATTCCAGAAGCGTACTCGTCTGCCATCGAGGATTTTGTAAAAACCTTGGGCGACAGTCACGCAGTTGGTGACCACGGCCTCCCCCACGATCGGAGCGAAGCCTTGCGCGAAGGAATTCGCATTGCCCAAATTGATCGAGATTTTGGCGTTACGCTCAATCAAATCACCTCTTCGAGAGCGATTGGAGCATGCACTCTTAAATATTCACCGCGAAAAAACTGATTTACATCTCGACTGAAAATTAAGTGTCACAAGTGACTCTGAACCTGCAAGTCACTTGTAAATTGCCGACGCAGCCCGAATTGGGTGTGGGGCTTCCGACCTGATTGAGAAGAGTCCAGATTTCTACTCCATCTCTTTGTACAGTCGGAAGACAGTTGTTTCGGCACCAAGTTACGTTTTCGTAGCGCTCAACACAAAAGTTGCAACGGTTTGCGCTCCACTCACCTTTTAAAGATCTGCATGCTGTTTCTGGGTTCTGCATTTCGAGCGCGCAATCTTCTATGTTTGATCCGTTGAGAGTCAGGGTCAGGCGGCCTACGGGTCTCCCTGCCATTTCTCTTGGTCTTGCAATTAGCGCGGCAGTTTCGATATTGAGATCTCCGAAAACTTCCCTTCTGCCACCACCAAGGTTGGTAATTAAAGTCGGTAAAAAGCTAAAGGAATTAACCCGTACTGAATAAGGTGCGTGGGTGCTATTTTGGGCGACAAGGGCTCCGCTTCCAAATCGATAGCGCATCTGCATTTGAGTCCCCACTGCGCCATTATAGGTTACCATTTCTTGCGCCAGGCCTGTTCGGCATAATGCCGGGTTCTCGATTTCGGCTCGAAGGTCTTGAACTAGATTAGCTCTCCCCATACGAGACTCAACGAGGGCGACGCCGTTCGTGGCGTTTTTAAGTGTTGTCGCTAAAAGAATTGTCACGATACCGAGGATTGATACGGCGACCAATACCCCGATTAAAGACATCCCACGATTACCGTTAGGTATAAGAAATTGATTGTTCATACTCTGATGATGTTGAGGGGCTAACTTGTGGTCAATGCAATTGAAAGTAGGTCCTGGTGTCAGTTTGACACTTTTTTAGACAGTGAAGCCTAAAACCATGAAAATCTTACAATAAAGATTTCAGGGATAAGTACGAAACCTCGTGATTTCAATGAGTTAACTTAATAGAACTCTGGCTAATGTCTTGCTCTTAGGAAGAGCCTCCAGACGATCTTGAAGGTTGCCGCAGTTCTGGAACAGGGGAAAACGGGATGAAGCTACTTGAGCAGCTTAAAACCCAATTGATGTTAAGGGGGCGTATCGCGCAACTCTTAAGCCCCGTTATGGCCGTTGCGATTGCCTTTTTGCTCTGCCAATTCCCCATGGATTACCTTGAGTCTTTGCTCTATGACGTTCGCATTCAGTTTAAGCCGACGTCGCCCGTATCTGAGAATGTTGTGACCATTGCGATCGACCCCTTAACTCTAAAAGAGATGGCGGGCGAACCAGAGGCCCATTACCACACGCAACTGTTAGAAGAGATTTTAAAGGCCAAGCCCCGCACGGTTATTTACGTTTATGACCCAACCGAAATGAGCGGCACACTTGAAGATCTTGAAGCGTTTGCGAAGGCTGCAGAAAAGTTTAATGCGTTTTATTATATCGTCGATGATCTTCCACGCGTGGGCGAAGAAAAGCCGTTTTTGTTACCTGAACCTTTAAACACGATCCCTGTGTTTCCAGGCCCGCGCACTTCAGATAAAAATATTTATGCTAAAGATGGCGTAACTCGCCGATTGATTTTTTCTTACGAAGGAATGCCGACACTTCACCCTTTAATTGCACGCTCTTACAACAGCCGTGTGTTGCCCGAAGACTACCGCGGGATCTTTGATTTTATGGGCTCAAAACAGGCCTACATTGATTTTCACCCGACCGGAACTTACAAGCCCCTGTCATTTCTAAATGTTATGCAGGGTGATTTTAATCCTTCTGATTTAACCGACAAAGTTGTTTTAATTGGGCGCGATACTTTAGAACTGTCTCGAGATTACGTTTTAACTCCTTACTCACGTGATGTTGCCGCAATGAGTATGCTTGAGCTTCAGGCGAATATGTTTGATACCTTGATTCAGAATCGCGCGGTGGCCAAAACTCCTCAGTGGTTGGATCTTTTGATCACCTCTTTGATTTCGATTCTGACTTTATATGTGGTGCTCTCAGTTCGCCCGACTCAAGGTTTAGTGCTCTTAGGCACAACCTTAATTGGTTTTGTTTTTATCACTTGGATTGTTCTCACTGTCAGTGGGTTTTGGGTTGGAATGGCTCATCCATTGATGGCCACTTTTGTTTGTTACTACTTTTTTATTCCGTACCGTTTAATTATGGAAAATCGTAAGAGCTGGGAATATTACCAGCGCAACCGTTTATTGACTCAAGTTGAAGAACTTAAAAGTAATTTTTTGCGGATGATGTCGCACGATTTGAAAACTCCTTTGGCGCGTATTCAAGGTATGGCCGAAGTAGCTATGAAGGACCCTTTAAGTGTAAAACAAAAGGCCGCACTTGAAACGATTGGTCAGTCTTCAGAAGAATTGTCAGAGTTTATTGGTTCTATTTTAAGTTTGAGCCGAATTGAAAATAAAGAAATCAAACTTGAGACTAAGAGCCGTGATATCAATTTGGTTTTGTATGATTTGGTTCAAAAACATGAGTTTTTAGCTAAACGTAAAAACATTGAGATTATGTGCGAGTTTGAACCACTATTTAGCACCAAGATTGATGAAGATCTTATGCGTCAGGTGTTTTCAAACTTAATTGAAAATGCGATTAAGTACAGTCCTGAAAACTCAAAGATTTTGATCACAACAGAAGAGCAAGACGGAAAAATTATTGTTCAAGTTGCCGACCAAGGCTTTGGAATTTCTCGCGAAGAGTTGCCAAATGTGTTTGGCAAGTTTTACCGCTCGCCTGAGTTTACTAACACCGATGTGAGCGGATCAGGTTTAGGACTTTATTTAGCGAAATATTTCGTAGAGCTACACAAGGGAACCATCGAAGTAGAGTCGGAGCATGGGCAGGGCTCCACGTTTACGGTTTCGCTTCCGGTTTCGGTACCTGTCCAGCAATCGCCAACGCTTTAAAGACTTTTTTAAGGGAGAGAGCAGATGTTTAAAATTCTAGTAGTAGACGACGATGCGGGTTTAAGACTGTCGGTCAAATCTATGCTTGAGACTGCAGGCAAGTTTGAAATCGACGAAGCCTTTGACGGCGTCAATGCTCTCGAAAAAGTTAAAGCTGGAAGCTACAACATGGTCATCTTGGACGTAGACATGCCTCGCATGAACGGGCTTGATGCTTTGCTTGCGATCAAGGAACACGATCCTTCTATTATCGCGTTAGTTATGACAGCTTATGCGACTATTGACGATGCGGTTAAAGCGGTGAAAGAAGGGGCCTACAATTACCTTGCTAAACCTATCAAGGGTGAAAAGCTAACAGACTTAGTTCAAAAGGCGATTAAGGCTCACCGTTTGATCTCGGATGTGGCGGCTTCGGCTCCCATGCTTAAGGGCGGCGGCCGTAGCATGATCGGTGGCAACACCCAGATGCAAAAAGTTTTTAATATTATCTCTCGGTTGTCGAAGGTTGATACTCCCGTTTTGATTCGTGGAGCGAGCGGAACAGGTAAAGAACTTGTCGCCCGCGCGATTCACCACAACTCTTCTTTTAAAGAAGGAAAGTTTGTGGCGATCAACTGCTCGGCTATTCCTGAAAACTTATTTGAGAGCGAATTGTTTGGTCACGAAAAGGGTGCTTTTACCGGAGCCGACCAACGTAAAATCGGTAAATTTCAGTATGCTGAAGGTGGAACATTATTTTTAGATGAATTGGGCGATATGCCCGTGATGATGCAGGTGAAGCTGCTTCGTGTTTTACAAGAGAAGCTTTTTACTCCTGTGGGTGCCAACCGCGAGATCGAATCGAATGTTCGAATTATTGCGGCTACTAACCGTCCGTTAGAGGAGATGATCAAAAAAGGCGAATTTAGAGAAGATCTCTATTACCGTTTAAATGTAATGCCGATCTTTTTACCGGCTTTAAAAGAGCGCAAAGACGATCTTTCGCATTTGATTAATTTGTTTATTCAAAAATTTAATCAGGCTCAGGGTAAAAAAATTGTGGGTATCACTCGTGATGCCTTGTCGGTCTTTGAAAAGTACGACTGGCCAGGTAACATCCGTGAACTTGAGAACATCATTGAGCACGCGTTTATTTTAGAAGAAACCAATCAGATTCAGTTGAACTCGCTGCCTGAAAATATGCTTTTAGCCACGGGAATTGAGCTTCAATCGGGGAACTACGATAGCGCTGGAAGTATCGGCGCGATGGACGATGACTTTGACGGCGAAGATGTCGCTGGAAATTCTGGGAACCAGAATGGTGCGGGAACTTCAAATGCTTCAGCTTCTCAAGGAAATATGGCCGGCGGCGCAAGCAGCGAAGACATGGTCACCATCCAAGGCGAAGCTTTAGACTTCAATAAACACAAAGAAGCCTTTGAGCGCGAATTTATCGTAAAAGCCTTAAAAACTTTTAAAGGCCGTATCAACCAAACCGCCTTACACGCCAACATCCCAAAAAAGACATTACTCCGTAAAATAGAAAAATACGGCATCAACGCCCGCGACTACGCGGAGTAACGCTGCCAGAAGCTGCATGATAAGTCTTAATCAAGATTCTGGGTCGCGAACAGCACCCGACCCTACAATCCTGATTTGCTTATGACTGCGGTTCCTTGGGTGCGGTTCATCGAGTGCGGTATCTAGTGCTGTACCCGATGATGCCCCCAACAGAGCAACTTAAGATTCGACAACTCATTCGTGCCGCCTTGTGAAACCGACCGAATATGGTGAATCTCTAAATGCCGCCTTGACTGACACCTCACCCCCGCCCCATCTATAAATCCGCATCTCCCCTCATATTTCAGCATCACTTGATGTTTAGTTTTTGAACAGATGGGTTTTCGCTTCTTTTCAAATAATTCTTCCGACTTCGCATTCCCTAATGCCATCTTTGAGAGGGATTTGTCGTCCATGACTATTGAGTTTAAGGCCTTCGGCGCAGTGTCGCCAGCGATTGTATCCATCGCTTTCGACGCGGTGTCGACATTTACTGGTCCCGGGACCAGTTGAGGATCTTCATTTAGT
>CAZDFM010000041.1:0-10480 GCA_964504465.1 uncultured Pseudobdellovibrionaceae bacterium
TGAGGGCCAGCTTCGATCATACCATTTGCGAAATCAAACTTTACAGGCCCTTGAGAACTCGACACTAGAAGCTCACCTTCAAGAAGATTGAACGTCTCGGTAAAACTTCGCTTGAGCACTCCTCCAAAAGGGAGTTCAAGTTTTACTTCAGCATATGTAAGAGCGATGGCTTCAGAGGCTTTAATTGCACATTGGCCCGTGTGATTCCAGCAGTTCGCAGGGAGACTCACGTACTTGTCTTCATTTACAGGATGATCTTCGGCCTTCACATGAACTTCCATGTGACAAAGACAAAGTAGAACTAAGAGCTTAAGCCATTTCTGGGCTCGACTCATCAGTACTCCAGATTTCGAATGGATTCTGAAGCCTGGGAGGCGACTTCACGCTGCGGGAAAGACTTAAGTACAGTTTGATAGACTTCAGCCGCTTCTTCGGGTCTTCGTTCATATTCGAAGATCTGACCTAAACGAATCAACGCAAAGCCTGTGAGTTCATTGCCTGGAAATAAGCTCACCATTTTTTGAACTGTCTTTGTGGCGTTTTCGTAGTCGCGAACTCTAAAGTAACTCTCGGTTAACAAAAAGTAGGCCTCGCCGATTTGCGGAGCATAAGGGTAACGAACGATAAAATCTGAAAACACACGAACCGCTTCGGGAATTTTATTTTCTCGAAAGTTAGTTTTACCGCGCGCGAGATAAGCGGTTGAAAGACGCTCTTGAAGCGAACTGCTATCTGCACCCGGAAGCGTTGAGGCCAGCTGCCTCATGGGGTAGCCTTTGGCACCTTTAAATTCTTCGGGAGCTACTTGAGGCATTAGAGCTGCAATCTGCTGCTGATATGCGAACATTTCTTCGCGCAAAAGTCTAATTTCGAGAGCCGCAACTTCTTGATCTTTTTTAAGGCTATGGACTGCATGTTTTTGGTGGTCGACACCGCTAAAGTGGTGCGAAAAGATGGCAAAGCTCCAACTCCAAAAAACGCATAAAACCAAAATGAAACTTCCAAATAAACTCAATGGCATACATTGGATTTATCGGACTCATTTCGAGAAAAACTTAGGGTATAAGGAGAAATTAGCTAAAGGCCAAGGCTTGTCGCCGAGGCCCTGTCTTACATGGCGTCAGGTGTCTCAATATTGAGCACTCTAAGCCCTTGAATTATCACCTTTTCGCTGGCGACCACAAGACTCAACCTTGCCTCGGCCACTTCGGGTGCTTCGCCAATGATTCTGTGACGCGAGTAAAACTGAGAGAAGGTTCGACATAGGTCTAGCAAGTATCCCGCAAGCAAATGCGGTTTAAAATTCGTGAAAGCGAGACTTAAAACTTCTTCGAAATAAAGAAGCTGGGCAATAAGCTGAATCTCTTCGGGCGATTTAAGCACTCCACTTGGCTTTAGCTCAGTAGGAACCTTTACACCTTTGTCGGCGGCTTTTCGTAAGATCGATCGGCATCGGACCGCTGTATACTGAACAAAAGGCCCAGAGTTGCCTTCAAAATCTAAGACGCGGTCCCAATCGAATTCGACATCTTTAACTCGGTCATTCATTAAATCGTTGAAGATGATCGCACCGACACCCACTTGGCGAGCCACTTTATCTTTGTCCGCAAGGTGGGGGTTTTTGTCTTGAATGATGTCTCGAACCGAAGTGACTGCTTTAGTTAAAACGTCCTCTAAAAAGACAACATTGCCTTTTCGAGTCGACATCCTTCCCTCTGGAAAGCGATACATTCCAAATGAGATGTGATGACATTTATTCCACCAGCTGTAGCCCATTTTACGAACCACTTCGAAGACTTGTCTGAAGTGGAGAGTTTGATCTACCCCTACGACATAGAGATTAATGTCCGCTTTGAGCTCTTCCATCCGATACAACGCACTTGCGACGTCACGAGTTGCATACAGCGAGGCACCGTCTGATTTTCGAATCAAACAAGGTGGCATTTTGGGATCGTCCATTGGAACGACCATCGCCCCTTCGCTCTCGACCAATAAACCTTTTTGCTCGAGCAGTTTTTCAGTCGGCTTAAGGCGATCGTTATAAAAAGACTCTCCACGCACAAGATCATGCTTAACTCCGAGAAGATCCCAAAGTCTTTGGTACTCTTTAAGTGAGATTTCAACAAACATCTTCCAGATTTTTTCAATCTCAGGGTCCCCGTTTTCTAACTTCTTAAAAACGAGAGAGCCTTTTTCATTGAGCGTTTCATCTTTTTCGGCTTCATTGTGAAAGCGGACGTAAAGATCAAACAAAGCTTCAAAGGGCTTCTCTTTAAACGGATAGGCGGCTCCCCATTCGTTAAAGGCCCAAGCCAATTTTCCGAATTGGACTCCCCAATCCCCCAGGTGATTAAGCCCGATGACTTTATAGCCTTGTGACTTGGCCAAATTATAAATGGCCTGACCAATCACGGTGGCGCGCAAATGCCCGATGCTCATTGGCTTAGCAACATTTGGAGAAGAAAAATCAATAACCAGAGTTTTACCTTGCCCAGCCTCAGAATAACCGATCACATCCTGTGGCTTTTTTAGGGATTCAAATAAAGTTGCGGATAGAAATTCAGGTGTAAAACGAAAATTCAGAAAGCCGCCTGCAGGCTCAATTTTTTCAACACCTTCAGGTAGATTTTGAGAGAGAGCCTCGCTCCACTCTTTTGCAATGACTGGCGGCGCTTTTTTCTGCGCTTTCGCCCATTGAAACACCGGCAGCGAAAGCTGGCCATGCTCTGGATTTTTGGGCCGCTCTAAAAGAGGCATGATTTCGTCGACAGACCTGTCAACCAGTTTCTCAAGGGCCGCTGCAATTTTTTTCTTTACTTGTGTCAACATAAAATCAATCTAACAGATTACGTCTAACATTTGAACTGAATTCCCTGCTGGTAAGAGTCAGTTTTTCTTGACCAGATTGATGGCGCTCACTAATTTGTGATTCCTCCACTGAAGAGTTCAACCTCAACCAAGGATTTTTACGTGAATAAAGCGCAACTCGTAGAGAGACTTTCAAAACGGACTCGAATCCCTAAAGCACAATCAGAACTTATCTTAAACGCGGCTCTTGAGATCATTCAGCGTTCGGTTTCAAAAGGCGAAGAAGTGAAGTTAGTTGGCTTTGGAACATTCGACCGCGCGCTTCGAAAATCACGTAATGGCCGCAACCCTAAAACGGGAACCACCCTGGTCATTCCTGAAGTTAAAGTTCCCCGCTTTCGCGCGGGCAAAGAATTTAAGCAATCCGTAAAATAATCAATAAATAGTAGTCTAATAGATTTTGAGAGCTAAAATTTCCTTCTTGAGCTCGGCAAAATTTTTGGTCGGATCGATCTCTCGAACGCTCTCATCAATCTCTGTTTTGCTCTTAATGCTGCGGTCGTAAGAGAGGGCCTTTTCATTCAGTTTGCCCGAAAACTCCCTCATTCTAAACCAATGCCAGGGAAGAGTTTTATTACGCAAATTAAGCCCTTGTAACTTAGCTGATTCGAGCTTTTTTCGTTGCTGAGTCCATGCTTTATAGAATTTATTCCATTGCGGAAGACTTCGCTGGTGCCGCGCATAGGACTTCTCAAGAGTTTGTGAGAGCTCAAAGAATTCTTGCGCCATAAAAGCGAGATCTCTTCGCTCACCGTTAAAGCCAATTGCCTGCCACTTCTTTGCTTCATTCAGCGTCTTTAAGCTTTTTAGAGATAAGTCTTCAAGTCGAATATTCTGGTATTTTGTAAGCTTATCTTGAGTGAGCATCAGCATGTAGTCGCCTTTGACAAGCCCAAGAGGTTTTAGTGACCAGCGAGGGATATTGTCTGCTCCCCAAATCATTTGGGCTTCACGGTAAACACCTGATTCTCCAAATACTTTGCCGGCCTGACCAAACAAGCGCGCACGAATCGGAAAATGCGAAGTCCCGTCTGTTTGAATTTCAAGCGTGTCGCCGTTTATAACAAGGGCCGCAAGCCGCGTCGGAGGATTCGGCTCGATCACCGGTGGAGGCTTAACCTCGACAGGTGCCGCCGCAACCGGCGCGGGAGCAGGTTCGGCCACCTTAGCCGTTGGTTTTACCTCTGGAGCGTTCGGTGGAGTGGGAGGAAGCACTTCTAATTTCTCAACTCCAGCAAGTTCAGGCTCGCTCGCACTAAACCATTCGGCAAGTTGCGGATATTTTTGCTTAATGTTTTCTGGGAGTTTGTAGTCACGAGGGCTCGTGCTCATTAATAATACCAATGCCAAAAACCCAATGCCCAAGCCCACCATTAACAAACGTGAGAGCCACTTTTGGGGCGTAGTTTGAGTGATGATTATAGAAATGGCTTCGTCTTTGAGCTGATGCTTGAACTTTGATGTTTTACTTGTGGTTTCGCTCAGCTCTTCATTGGCTTTTTCACTGGCTTTGTCACCAAAACCAACAGAGGTCGCCTTGCTTTTTTTGATTTCAACGCGAGCAGTGTCCTGTTTTTCTTCGGTGATTTTAATTTCGACATTTGATTCCCAAGGCCGAGTTAGATCTTGCGCTTCAGCTTCTGGTGGAGGCATGGCGGGCATCTTGGGACTAAAAACCGCGTCTTGCGAAACCTTTTTGTCTTGCGTGACTTTTTTAATGTCTAAGTGTTCATCGGGATGGAGTGCCGGAATCTTTGCCGTGGCTGAAGATTTCGCAAACACTTCAAGATCCCGAATTTTAGTCCATTCGGTGATTCCATTCTTCCATGCATAGTCTTGGTAGGAGAGTTGACCACCTTGGATTTTATTTTTTACTTCGGCTTCGGTGTACGGACCGGTTTGCCTAAAACCTTTGCCTTCATCGGGCTTTTTCTTTTGTAAAACAATCCACTCTCTACGAGGGGTCTCTAAAAAAGAGCGTTTTGGAGCATCCTTAAAAAGCTCTTTAAATTCTGAAACTTCAAAAGCCGGAACCCATTTTTCGGCTCCCTCTTTAAAAATCAAATCTAAAGCTCCAAGCTCTCCTTTTTCAAAAGCTTTAAGAACTTCTTTCTTTTCAAGCGGGCCCTTGGCCTGACCTTTATCTAAATAAAAATAAAATTCTACCATGTGACTTGAGCCTCGCGCGAAAGCTGCGATTTTCTAGGCAAGCCCTCGAATTTTTTAACCAACCTTAAATAAAACTCGGTAAATTCAGCGGAGTCGAGATTGATGCTCAGATATTTTATAAGCTCGTTCTTACTGAGCTTGTCTTCGGTAAAATGAATAAAGAGTTTATCTCCCATCATCTCCCCGACTATTCGAGCATCTTCTAAATAAACCCAAGCTGACTTTGATTTTAACTTTAGTTTTTTGCTGCGCCCTGTGTGCGCAAAGATAACTTCGGCAAGTTTTTGCTCAAGAGCTAAAGATAGAGCTTCTTTTGCCAAATCTTTTGTCGAACTTGTCTCTAACCTCGCTTTTAAACTCCTGAGACTCTCGGCCTTTCGACTATGATTAATGAGTTTACTAAAAAAGAAACCCACGGCCTCGCTCCAGACCGCACGCTTAAAATCTTCGGGCTGCTCCCAATAGACTCTCGAGGCGCGACTTAATTTTGAATGAATAAAGTAACCCGCCAGCGTAGCCGCGTGATTGATTGAAAGCCTAGAGAGATACATTAAGCCGTGGTCTGGAATGTAAAACGAGCGGTCTTCTCGAATGAGGCGCTCGGCCAACTTTTTGTGCGGGCCAGTTAGCTTGGCTTGAAGGCTTTTTTCAAATGATATTTGTTCTGATGAATAAACCGCGACGTCGTCGACTGAAACTTTAATTTCTAATTCTTTTGCTAAAAACGACACAAGCGAACTGACTTGATCTGTGAGATCAAAACCTTCATCGCTTTCATCAAGGCCGCGATCGTAGTTTTGCTCTAAAAACATGAGGTAACTCTGCCATTTAACCCATGGCGGTGAGCTCAGTTGGCAAAAGCGATTCTTTGTTGAAGCAAGCCACTCGACTCGAGACGAGCGATTTTCTTTAACCGATCTAAAATAGAGCTCCTCAGAATTTTGTAGAAGCACAATGGGTTTAGGATCAAAACCAAAAACTTTTTTAAGCGCGGCAGGCAAGTGCGATTGAGCCAGATGCAAATCACCAAAAATAACGTAAATAAGATGCTCAGGGAATGCTTTGCGAATTTTTAAAATTTGCACAGCCGCATGCTGGTCTCTTCTTTTAAGACCGGCCCCAGTTTTTTTGTTTTCGTGCTTATTGAGCGCCACAACCTTGATCTGATTTTCTTTAGCCCAATCAAACAGAGGTTTGTAGTTTTCCCAAGGAAACCCCCACCTCTTTTGCCATTTTGTTTTTACTAGAAAGGCATCTTCGGAAAGCTTTCCCGCCATATATTGATCGATTATTTTTTGATCTTTGCTTTCGATACATTCAAGCCCCAAGACCACCGGCCGAGCAAGTTGACGAAGGATTCTTAAATGAAGGCGTTGTGATTGGGAGTAAGCGTGAAAGTCGCCCCCCAGCACAATATTTCGGCAGGCAAGCTCTTCAGAAAAACTTTTAAAGGAGCTTTGTACCCATTTGCTCTTAAACTCGCTTTGGTAAGCCGCCGAGTATTTTTTAAGGTCGCTGGTTAATGCTCCCGACAACAAACGGACTTGAGAGCCGATTTGTTCTAAGAGCTTTTTACGGGCTTTTAGCCACTCATTTTGCAACATTAGGATTCGGCCTTCAAGTTGAGTTGGAGCATTAAGTCGAGTTTGACAAAGCCCGATGACTAAATCAAGCGAGCCCTACTTGATTACGTCAGATCTAGATCTCGAATTAAACTCTTCTGGTTAATTTCTTTTGAGCTTCCAAGTTCGAGAAAGGTTTGCGAAATCAAAGAATTTCGGATTTAATTCAAACAAACGCTTAAGGAGTGCATCACATGAAACTCAAAATTACCTTGGCTTTGTTTTTTATCTTTGTCTCAATCGCCGTTCATGGCTATCTGACGAGCCACTATTATCCGCTACATTTTGGAATGACCACTGAGAAAGCCATGTGCAATGTTGGCGAAAGCTTCAATTGCGACGCGGTCGCAGCCAGCAGCTACTCTAATCTTTGGGGCATTCCTCTTTCTGTCTGGGGTCTAGCGACAAATACAATTTTGCTTGGGATGTTTCTCGTTTTTTGGCTTGGACTCACTGATAACAAATCAGATTGGAAGCGCTGGAGTCTTTATGTTGCGGGCGCCTCTGCCGCGGCTTCAATCATCATGGGAGTTATTTCCTTTACTCAACTTACTACTTATTGTTTGTTTTGTATCATCCTGTATTTCTTAAGCTTCGGAATCTTTGCGTGCCTTGCGATGGTTCAAGACGAAAAAGTTATGAATAAGCTCGGCGATGACCTTCAAGCTCTTTTCACTCGAGCCAAAGGTCTAACAATCTGTATCTTGCTTATCCCTATTGTCTCATTTTTGACTCACGCTTCGATAGTTAAGAATTACGGCGCAGGCGAGTTAAACAAAGTGATCGGTGCGGCAGTTTACGACTGGCAGTCAACTCCTAAAATTGACTTTACTGCTGTCCCCGCTTTCACAATGGGCGCCCCAGAAGCCGAAGCTAAACTTGTGATTGCAGAGTTTGCAGACTTTCGCTGTGGTCACTGTAAAGATGCGGCTCCTAGTATTCATGCGTTCTTAAAGTCACATCTTAAAGAAGTACATTTCAAATTTTATACTTTCCCTCTTGATGGAGAATGCAACACTGAGATGGGTCAAGGCGATGGCGTATCTTGCAGACTTTCGAAAGCAGTCATTTGTGCTGATAGCCAGGCTAAGGCCCCGGCTCTTCATGATTTAATTTTTGAGAATCAGACCGCCATGCAACGACTTGAAAATGCGGCAAAAGTAGATGAAGAACTTAAAGCTTTTAGCTCGAAGCTTGCGATTTCATACGAGCAATTAGTAGCGTGTATGAATGAGTCTGGAACGCATGATAAGATCACTTCGCACGTTCAGCAGGCTAAAGCGGCCGGAATTCGTGGGACCCCTACAATCTTTGCCAACTCACGAAGACTTGATCGTGGTCAGATGATTCCTGTGCTTGAAGCTGCACTTAAGAACGCAGACAAGGTCGGCAAGTAATTTTTTAGACGCTAAGAGATATTAAAAGATGCGAATTAGATGAGGTTGACGAGGAACTGTAAAAGATCGTCAACCAAGGCTGAGTAGACGACATTCATCGAATGACCCATACCCAAAAACAAATCTAAGGTAAGACCCAATCCAAACAGACCAAAGGCTGAATAACTTAAAGCCTTAAGCACCCAAACAGTAGAGCGAATGTCTGTGAGCTTTTGCTCTTTCTCCATCACTTCGATGTGTTTTAAGCCCTGCTTGAGTTCTTCAAAGTGACTTAAAACTTTTTCGTGAATCTCTTGCTGTTTTGAAAGTGACAGCGTGCTGATCCCTGGGAAACTTCTCTTGGCTTTGATCGCGCTAATGAGATCAATGCAATGAACTTTGTAGCGCTCAGCGCGTGCGATATATTCTGGGTATTCTCGCTTAGATTGGATGTAGCCTTCAAGTTCTTCACGAGCTACGTCGTAGTTACCTGAGACTACGTAATCGAGAATCGCCTGACGAAGAGAATCGATCCGAGATCCACTTTTGTTTTTGTTCTCAACAAGCTTCTGCGTGAGATCGTCTTGGATCGTCGCGATCTTATGTGCTTCGAGAACATCGTAGTCTATTGCCTTTTCCATACTAGACTATCGGCTCGTTTGCCCTAGCCCTTCAGCCAAATGCGATGTGTTAGCTGCGATTTATTGCCATTTGCTGAAGAATCTTTCAGCTAATTTTGACAGCGCATGTCTTTTTCTGAGACAATTTTAGATGTAAGGCCAGGGCTGGCCTCATCAAATTCAAAGGGAGTTGATGATGGAAAAAGGATCTTTCCAAGATTTTAGACCTGAGGGTTTTATCGAAAATCCTCGTTCACATTCACTAGAGCAAGATGATGTTCGGAACATCCCCTTGCCTACTGTTGTGCCTCAAAAAATTGATTTTCAAAATTTACCTTCTCACATTTTGAGATCTGCGACTGTCGATTCTCTTCTTCAGCAAAATGAAGATCTTATGTTGCGCTTAAAAGTTCAATTGCGCCGCAACTCTGATCTCGAAGAAGAAGTTCAAACACTTAAAGATAATTCTTCAGATATCATTTACGAAGTTGATCGTTTACGTGATGAACTCTTAATTTACCGCGAAAAAGATAAACTCTTTTCTGCTCGCAATGTTACAAGCCAGAGCGAAGTAGAAGTTCTCAAAAATAAAATTAAATTTTTAGAGACTCAGTACGCCGAGCTTTATAGCGCTTCAAAAGAAAAACAACATCAGCTTCTTTCACAAACACAAAATATTTCTCGCTTTAAAAAATACCGCAAAGCCATTCGGCATGTGGCTTATGAGCTCAGAGCACGCCTGCAGTTATCAGAAGCCGAAAACCAAAAACAAAGCCAAATCAACCGCGATCTAATGAGTAAACTTGGTGAAGCCGGTGAACGCATTCAGTATATGAACCGCCAAATCACCGAAGATCGAACTCAACTTGTAGAGTCTTACGAAAGACAACTGAGTGAGCTCAACGAAGAACTTACTTCACTTAGAACTGTTCACACTCAAAACGAAGCTTTGATCGAAGAGCGTATTGAATGGAACAACTCTCGCGTACGTCTTGAGAGAATGGTCCAATCAGAGCGTGAAAATACTCAAAAGCAAATCCGTGAACTTCAAGAGACGCTTGCCTCTTACCGCATTGACAGCAAAGAGCGAGCTCTTAAAATCGTGATGCTTGAGAAAGAAAAGAACGAACTTCTTGAAGAGAAGTCGCACTTTACATCAGAGCAGCAGGCCATGATCGAGCAGGTCGAGTCGCTTCAAGTCTTATGGCGCGACAACCAAAACCAGATCGAGAAGATGACTTCGCAAATTGAATCTCTTCAAAAGCTCAACCAGCAGTTGAGCCAACAGGTGAATCAATTCCGAAAAGAAAATATGGACATCCGAAACAAAACTGAAAGCAGCAGTTTTAAAGATGCCGAAAGAATTCGTGAGCTTAGCACTCAGGTCCAGCTCATGGCGGCCAAGAAATATAAAAGCCTACAAGAGCAAGAATCACTCGAAAAGATCGAGCACTTATTAACTGAGATTCAATCTGGATTTCAGGTTACGGGAAGTCCCGCTCAAGACAACTCATCTGAAACTTGAGGCGCAGTCGCAAAAGCCTCAACCGGAGTAAGTACAGGTAGCGGCGTGATAGATTGGTAAAAGGAGGCCTTAGCCGGGCCTTCTTCTTCATAAACCTGTAGGCTCTTCATAGAGCTTGTTTCAAGTAAACGTCTAAATTCACTGCTTAGCTTGCAAAAGCGAAGACCCTGCTGAGTTTTGTGAGACAAGTTCACCATGGTTTCAATAAAATCTGTGATTCCTTTTGAACCCACAAAATTTAAATTTGCACAGTTAAAGACGACTTTCTCTTTATACAAATGGTTGAGACAGGTTTGATTA
>CAZDFM010000042.1:0-10365 GCA_964504465.1 uncultured Pseudobdellovibrionaceae bacterium
GCCCTACGCTATCTGGGAAAATGAGGAAAGTTTTTTAGAAGTTCATTATAAAGAACCGCCACTTTTTCCTGATGCGCTTAAAGAAATATACATTCAGAGACTTAAAAAAATTGAGGAAGACTATCGCGCCGAAATTCCGGCACCAAAAGACAAAAAAGAACAAATCGAAATTGATGCAGCTATCTTGGCTCGCCAAGAAGCTTATTGCTCCAATTTTTTAGATCCAGAACAAGATGATCTTTATAAGGATCTCGCAACAGCAGACGCGTGGGCTGCTGTTAAACAAAGTGAAAGTGCTGAAACACTCCCTTTTGAGAGTTTCGATGCATGGGCTGAGAATTTTAAAAATGCTCCCCGTTTTGCGATTACCGTAGCTCACGATTGGATCATGAATACGGACTTGATCTCGGCAGGAGCAAAAAACAACGCCTATTTTAATGCCGATCAAGATCCCGATGGGACTATCAGACAAAAACGACTTTTTGTGCGAACCGGTTATTCGTTTTACCCATCTTTAGCGCTCAAAACTTATCTTGTCGCGAATGAGTACAACGCAAAAATAGTTCTTGAATACGATCCAACCGTTGAACGTAACGTAGTTCAAGATTTCTCAATCACTGACTCAAACACGGGCGAAGAACTTTTTAAAATTCCGGTTGATCAAAAAGGAAAACTCTCGATTAATTATGCGGGACCAGAAAAAATGTTTCCTTATATTTCGGCTGCAGAGATTTTGTCAGACAGCCCGCAAGCTCTTATCACCCAAAAAAAGAGAAATCCTACGACCGGCCGCTGGGAGAATACCGAGATCCCGGTGAATAAAAAGGAATTCTTGAAAGATAAGATCTTGATTTTTGGAGCCACCGCAACCGGAATCTTCGATCTTCGAGTGACACCCTTCCAAGAAAACTATCCCGGAGCTGAAACTCACGTAAGTTTGATAGACAATTTGATTCGCCGTGATTTTTTAGTGGCGGACTCGCGCGAAGAACTCCAAATGCCTGTCATTCTGCTTTGCGTGGGAATTATTTTTAGTTTTGCACTTTCAAGATCAGGCGCGATTTCGGGATTACTTTTTGCCGCGGCCGCGTTTATCGCCTTTGGTCTGATCGATCGCCATTACTTTTTCAAAAACGGAATTGTCACCTCGATTACGCTCCCACTTTTACTGGTGACCTTTCTTTATATCTTTATGACCTTCTATCGTTATCTAACTGAAGAGCGGGGCAAAAAAGAATTACGTAGTACGTTCTCAAAATACGTTTCGCCGTCGATCGTGAATGAGATTTTGGCCGACCCAAGCAATATCGAACTTGGTGGACGAAAAATGAATATCACGGTGTTTTTCTCGGATCTCAGGGGATTCACGACGATTTCAGAAAAGTTAGATCCTCAGGCGCTGAGCGACTTACTGAACTCTTACCTCACTCCAATGACGGAACTCGTGTTTAAGAACAAAGGGACACTTGATAAGTACATGGGTGACGCGATCATGGCCTTCTTTGGTGCACCAATCGCCTACGATGACCATGCGAAGTTTGCTTGTAGATGTGCATTGCAGTCCGTCGAAAAACTCAAAGAACTGCAGATTGAATACGCAAAAAAAGGTTTGCCGCTGATTGATCTCGGAATTGGGCTCAATACAGGCGAAGTCAGTGTCGGAAACATGGGATCGGAAACAGTGCGAAATTATACGATCATGGGAGATGCTGTAAATTTAGGCTCCCGACTTGAAGCGATCAACAAACAGTACGGCACGCGCATTATCATAAGTGAATTTACCTACAACAGCGTCAAAGATAGCTTCATCTGCCGCGAAGTAGATTGGGTTCGCGTTAAAGGTAAAATCCTGCCGGTTAAAATCTATGAACTCATCGCAGAAAAAGAAGCGCCAAAGGACACTAAAGAACTTCTCCAATGCTTCAACGAAGGTTATCATCTGTACCATGAAAAGAACTTTGAGCTGGCTATGCGAAGCTTTCAAAAAGCAATAAGCATTAAACCCGACGACACGGTCACACAACTTTACGTCGAACGGTGCCAAGAATTTATAACCACACCTCCTCCTCCCGATTGGGATGGCGTGTTTACTATGACTTCGAAGTGATATGGGAAGAGCCAGCGCGAGATTTTTTCTTTTAACTGTACTCTTCGCACTTCTTGGAAGTTTTCAGTTATCAGCGCAGGCTCAAGTTGCATCTTCTCCGGGTATCCAAGTTTTTGCTGAAGACATGGAACGCGATTCTGTTAAAGGCCAAATCGTTCTTAAAGGTAACGTCAACGTCACTTTTAAGGGTCAAATTTTAAATGCCGACAAAGCCACAATATTTTTGAATGAAAAAAAGGTGATCGCCGAAGGCAACGTGATTTTACAAAGCCTGACCGTTCATGCGGAGGGCTCACGTTTAGAATTTAATTATGAATCTAACACGGGGCTCATTTACGACGGCTTTATTAAATCAGGCCAAGTGGTCTTTGAAGGAAAGCTCGTCGAAAAGTTGGGCGAAAACGAATACGTCGCAACCGACGCAGTCTACACAGCCTGCGAAACTTGCCCACCCGCTTGGAGTTTTTCTGGAAAACGCATTCATGCCGAACTTGGTGGCTATGCAACTATCAGCACTCCAATACTAAGAGTCGGCGGAATTCCTGTAATTATTTTGCCGGGCCTTATAGTTCCACTTAAGAGCCAACGTCAGACGGGCTTCTTAACTCCGAGCTTAAGCTTTTCTCAGCGTGGTGGCTCGGCCTTTAGTGAAGAGTTTTTTTGGGCCATCTCGCGCTCGCAAGATTTAACTTTGTCATTAGCTCGTTACGATAAGCTTGGATACAAGTCGGGTGCTGAATACAGATACGTGCTCTCTGAAGAAAGTCGCGGCTTTTTAGCGACCGGTCACTTACGAGATAAACAGATTAAGAATGAAGACCTGGGCGATGATGTCGACAAAGACTTTGACCGCTGGTTTTTGCGCTACGGCCACTATTATAAACTCCCCGACGATTACGTTCACAGGCTGACCGTGAATGCGGCAAGCGACTTACGTTACCCGCGAGATTTTGCCGAAGACATGCCGATGAACGGTGACCCGGCGTTTGAAAATAAAATGTCGCTCTCTAAAAATACAAAGAACCAACATTTTAGCGTTGAAGCGATCATGTACACCAATCTTCTGAAGCGCAATCCCCTTGCCGACAATGACGATGCCGTTAACCGATTTCCTGAAATTAAATATTCACTGACTGAAACACGAGTGCTCGACACCGATCTTTTGTTTTCGCTTGATGCGACTTTTATTAATTTTGGCCGCGGCGGACTTTCTTATGATGATGTCAGCTGGAGAGGTAACCCGGCTAATCCTTGCGTCGGCTTTGATGGAACCGAAGCCACCGCTCCTGACTTCTGTGCCACTAATCGCCGCGATGGAAGTTTTGATGTAAGCCAAATCGCAGGTCAGCGCGATATTATTCGAACCGGTCAACGGCTTGATATAGAGCCAAGCATTTCGTATCCGGTTCTTTTAGGAAATTCTGTCAGTATCACACCTTCGGTGACTTACAGAGAAACTCAGTACAAATTTGATCTCGCCTCACCTGTTAACAATGCTCCCGTTGTAGGAGAAGAAGACGAAAACTACAGCAATTTTGCAGCCCGCAGATATCTACAAACTGATTTGGTTGCCAAAACGCGCTTTCACAATATTTATGCGGCCGAATCCATGGACGAGATTTCGGCGAACCGACTCAAACACGAAGTCGAGCCTGAGATTGGTTTTTCAAGAATTCCTTGGATCAGAAGACCTGAGCATAGTTTTTTTGGAGAGTTTGAAGGACAGCCTTATTCGCAAGCCAATACACCCTTAACGGATGCAGATGTGTTAGGTCGCAACCGCTTACAGTTTGATTACGAAGATCGCACATTTGATAAAAATCTTGTGAATTTGCAAATCACCAATCGCTTTACTCGAAAGCGCTGGGTCTCGGGCACTCCGCAGTACAAAGAAGTTGTGCTGTTTCGACTTGGACAGTCTTACGACTTTAACGAAGCAAGCTCTGACGTAACACCGCAGCCTTGGTCAACGGTGAACGCGCTGTTAGATGTGAAGCTTGATAGCTTTGAAACCTATACGCAAGCGGCCTACTACCCTTACGCAAAACTCACCAACGTTTCTTCGCGGCTTAAGTTTTTGCTCGACACACGAAACTACTTACAACTTTCTTATCTTCGAAGTGTTCCAGTTTCGGCTGACAACGTGGCCAGAAACGATGCAAAAACCGAAGTCATGGGTGTTGGCGGCGGAGTTGATAGCAAATATCTTATGCTTTCTGGCAATGTGGTTTACTCCAACACGCTTTATAAAATTCAAGGCTGGAACTCGGCCGTTTTGTTTAAGCCACCTGGCAATTGCTGGGGTATCAGTGTTACCATCAACCAGGCTGTGGGTGGAGAGCTGACGTCTAAGTTTAACGCTTCATTCAACTACGGCGGCGAAGCTGAAATGGCACAAGCCGAAACCATCGACAACTCGGCTCCGATTTTCTAAGCTCATCATCCAATTTGATTTTTTAAAACTCGCGACGTCGTGAGAATTTAAAAGGCTTCTAATTTAAATATTAAAACTGAAGTACTCGAAATTGAGCAACAGCGCCGTCGACTTGCAAACGGTCGTTCATCATGGGATTCACAACAAACCCAGGATCAAACTTTTTAGGAGTGCGAAAGCGGCCTTCTGGCGGAAGCCCCGTCTCGTCTTCAAGTTCGCTGCCGTCTGAAACGCCGTAAACTACATAAAGTCCCAATGCGATCCCTGCATAAAGCCCAAGGCTTGCACCGCGTGCGACTTTATAGAACTTATCACCAGGTTGATCTTCAAAGGCAAGAGTTGCAGCCCCTACAAGGGTTCCTGCTAGAACTCCGTAAGTGCAACTCATTACAAATTCTCGGGAGCTTGAGGCATGACTTTTAGAAGTCCAGCTGAGCGCAATCACGAGAGGCAGAATAAAAACAGATTTCAAAAGATTCACTAAAGCTCCCCCTCAGTTTATAGGTTTTCAAGTGATGGGCCTTGAGTCAAGAGTTTTAGCTTTGCTTGGCGAGACCTTAGCTCTAATCCGCTAGCGGCATAAAATGACAGCGGCCACTGGCCTCAATAGCAAGAAGCCACACCCCCAAACTCTTGCCAGAATTTGACTGCAAAAAGGCCTGAGCCGAGCGAAGAAGACGCTTTTTTTGCGCGTCTTTTAAGCGCCAGCTTAAGTCATCAACGTGCCGGAGGCTTTTGACTTCAACAAAGAGGATCTCGCCGAAGTTATTTGTGACGATAAAGTCATGTTCTACACCCCACACCCGGTGGTTGCGTAGCCTGACAGTTAAGTTTTTCTTTTTAAAAAATTGCACCGCGAGGTCTTCGAAGTAAATTCCGAGCGCACGGTTTTTGAGTTTATTTTTACTGAGCTCAGTCGATGCCCTGTAAGGCTTAGAGGTACTCTTTAACTCCCGCAAAGGCTTTGCGGTGGATCGGAAGCACGCCGTGCTTTTTGATGGCGTCCATATGAACCTGAGTGGAGTAACCCTTGTGTGAGTGAAAACCATAGTCAGGATATTTTTCTCCAAGTCGTTTCATCTCGCGATCACGCGCCACTTTAGCTACGATCGAAGCCGCACTGATGGGCTTTGCTCGCAAATCCCCTTTAATTAGAGGCGTTTGCTGAAAGGCTTTGCTCATCCGAGGGATCCGAAACTTTCCGTCGACCAAGATATGCCCGTAATCAACTTTAAGCCCCGCAACTGCTCTTCTCATTGCAAGTAAACTTGCATGAAAAATATTGAGCCGATGTATCTCTGCAACTGTTGCAATCCCAATGCAGACTTTATGATCACGAAAAATGATTTCAGAGAGTTCTTCTCTCCGATCTTCGGAAATAAGTTTAGAATCAGTGAAATGTTCAAGATCTTTCCCGTCATTGATAATAACGGCGGCGGCATAAACCGCTCCTGCAAGGCATCCCCTACCCACTTCATCCACACCAATTACAGGCGAAGGAGTTAAGGTCATCCACTCAAAGGCATCCCAAACTTTTTCAGAAACTTCAAAGTCGTCATCAATTTTAGGGGAAGTATCAGAAGACTTCTTCTTCATCGTGCGGAGCCTCATGCTGTAAATTCAATGTGGTAGAGGATAGTGTCATACCATCTTTGACACGCAATTAAAGCCACTAATGCAGCGCTTCTCCGGCGCCGGAGTGAAGCTAGAGTTTCATTTAAACGGGGTCAGGGGTAGCGTGTCGGCGAAAAAGGCGGCAGTACACGACGCCCGAAATAGCTCCCAGAATATGCGCCACATGATCTACTTTGAGAGAAGCTTCTGACTTCGTGGTGCCTGTAAAAGAAAAAAGCAGAAATAAGATCGTAACCGTCACAAGTGTCATGACGAAATCCTTTCCGCGGACATTATCAAAATCTATAAAGTATGCCGCCGCGAGCCCAAAAATACCTCCTGAAATCCCGCCGCTAATCGCTGCATCCGAAAAGAACAGAATCGAAAATCCCGAAGAAAGAGCAGATACACTTAACACCGCTAGAAATCTCCTTGGACCAACTCTTCGCTCATAAAGTGACGTCAGTGCTAATGCCACAAGATTTCCGAATAGATGAGTTAAGTCGAGATGAATAAAGAGATGGGTAAAAAACTGGAGCGGCCAAAGAAGAGAGAGTGCTTTCAGATTTGAGAGGCCAAGAATCATCAGCGCACTGTCTGAAATTTTTAAAAACTTAAACTCGCTTGTCGCTAAAAATACGAAGATTAAAAGCACTCCCAAAAATAAAGAGCAGCGGATGGCTAAAAAATTCTCGCGGAAATTTAATTTTGGGCTCTTTAAACTTTCAGGTGCAGGCTGAATGAACAGTAATGAGCCTGCATAGAGAAGTAAGGCTATTACAAAAAGATACAATTATGCGGCCTTAACGTGTTCATTCAAATAAGCCACGATGTTGTCATCAGCTTTTGCCACACGCTCAATGCCAACTTTTTGAGCTCGAATCTTTAGTTTTTTCCCACTTGCGAACGTATATTTCATGGGAATTTGTAGAAGCCCTTTGCCAATTTTCACACTCTTAATTTCATTGAAGGCGAAAAAATCATGTTGCGAAAATTTGCCCATCATATTGAGTTTATGAAAGTGCACACCAAGGTTAGTCACGCCTACGAAATAGGATTTAAACCCAAGCGCAGCGAGAGGCCCGATTAGAAAGAAAAGCCAAAACGACGGTCTCTTTTGTGCCATGAAGAATCCAACCAATGATTCTCCTTGAGCCAGGCTTTTTTCGATTTCTAATTTTGCTGCGTCTTTATGCATAGAGTCTCCACGTAGATAGCTTCTGTAAATCTATCGGGTCCAAATCGATAGAACTGTACCAGGTAAACATCAAATGTGTTTACGCTGTATCAAAGCGAGACTTTTATTTTTGGTGGTATATGAAGGATCCATTTAGGATAGCGATGCAGCGCTTCTCCGGCGCCGGAGTGAAGACGCCAGATCAGTTAAAAATCTTCAAGAAATAATACTTAAGACCTCTTGGTTCAGAACCGTGGCAGCGCATAGGATCGAAAGGCTCGGTGTTATATCTTTTGCCCATCGCAAATTTCAGTTGCTGATTCTCTACGAGTTCGCCATTTAATTTAAAAGTCGGAATCTCAACAATTAATTCCGTAGTGCCAGCTTCGCCGATCGGCATCGTTCTAAACATCATGTATCTGCGGTAACCTGGGCTCGGCTCACCCGAAAGTTTTTGGCCCTTCACTGTTGATTGCGTACTTCGAGGACTTTTAACTTCCCCGTGCCGCTCAAAATATTTTGGCCCAAAACCAGCAACACGTTTTTGTTTGCCATAAAGAAGTTTTTTCTCCTCGAAGTCGTATTGGGTCGTCATACCTTCTGGAATCTGATGAACGGGATGCTGAGTATCTATATGCTGGTATACGACAAACTCCGGCGAAAAACCCAACTTCTTATAACTCGGAAGAGCCGTCACTGTGACCTTTGGATCTTCATTCAGGAATTCGATCACGACTGGTTTCCTGCCAACGATCATCCATTCGACGGCTTGTAGATCTTGATGTGCAAGGACCGCGAAAGTGTGTTGAGAGATGAATTTATACTGGCCTGCCGACTCACAGCGATCATAGTCGTACCAACCAGACCCCGCATGACTCACAACTGCGGGCTTATGGGCGCAGCCAAACGACATCAAAGCAAAAGTTACTAGGAACGCTCTAGAAATATTCATTTGACCGGACTATATAGAAGAATCCACTCTGAGGACAAGCATCATCTCTACTCCGGCGCCGGAGTCGACTCGCGGAGATCCAAATTGATTTTAAAAGGCGAAGTAAATTCTGGCAAAAACGACTTCAATATTTGGATCCGAAAACTTGAGCCGTTTTACACGAAGAAGACAGGCATGAAACTCTTTCCGGGAACACTTAATCTTCATTTGCTCGACAACAAAATATATAAGCTACCTGCAAATCCAATTCGGCTTGAAAAAGAAGAATACGAAGGCCGAGTTTCGGTGTCGATA
Source organism: uncultured Pseudobdellovibrionaceae bacterium (assembly GCA_964504465.1). Lineage (GTDB taxonomy): Bacteria > Bdellovibrionota > Bdellovibrionia > Bdellovibrionales > UBA1609 > CAZDFM01. The sequence continues at coordinate 8,579 of CAZDFM010000042.1, forward strand.
GTAGAGTGCAAAATCTTTGGCAGAAAAGCGTTTATTTTAAGATGCGACACCGACACAGGAAAACCTGGCGTGCCTCCAGAGTCCATCTTAGAAATCGCGACCGATATCAAAGTGCGAGATGCTTTTTCACTTTCTGATGGAGACATTGTAGAGATTGAAGTTCCTGACAGTGGTATTGTGTCGACAAGGGGAAATACTAACTCGACTCTTGACTAGGCCAAAACTTCTCGTCCCACTTGCGCGGTAACGCGCTACCGTGACATTCTATTAGTATGAAACTCAATTGCTTTAGTCGTTTACGTCGAAAACTACTGATCAATCCTATTTTGCAGCTGAAGATGTTGGGGCATACGATTTTAGTCTCTGCAATCAGCGTCTCGGCTGTACACCTGAGTTACTATCGCGACCGCTTCGATGAAATTTATATTTATGGTTTAGGCGGCGTATCCACGTCTTACCTCGTTTACATCCCATTCGTGGCGCTCTTTATTTGCGTTCTTTGGAGCTTTATTTTTTCAAACCGAATTGCTGGCCCCATTTACAGAATCGAAAGGCAGCTTCGCGAGATGCATGCGAACAGTGAGATCCAAGAAATACATCTCCGCAAGAAAGATTATTTTAAACCCTTAGCTGCGAGCTTAAACGAATTGAATTCGAAGCGCCCGCTCCGTAATCGTGAATCTACTGGTACCGAAGATTGAACTGGTCCCGGGACTAGAAATGCTCGTAAATTTCGAACGATGCTTCGCAGCCTCCATCAACCCAAACTGATAAGAGCTCGCGGCCCCAAGTCACACCTTCAACGCATTTCGCATTCGAAGTTTCGTTGATTAAATAGGCATCCGAAATTACACCCTCAATCATGCAGCGTTTAAAACAACTGTCTGTGCTGCTGCACTCAAGTATAAAGCTTGTGCGTCCACCGTTATGGCTGGGATCGTGCGATCTACGTCCACTGGGCTCGCATTGATTCACATCGGCGTGGGCGAGCATAGAAACTGCGAAACTTGCTAAGATAAAAATAAGTTTTTTCATACATAACCTCCTCAGGTTGAATTCAAACAATTTAGCCGATCGTTTCATCTGGGCAAATCCGTCTAAATCGTTTAAATGTAATCCATGACGCAGATGGTGCCGATTCAAGAGCAAATTGTGAGTTACCTGCAAGGAGTTGCATCCGCTGGAGCCTCTGCGCATGAAATTTCAAAAGCTGCAAATTTAGCGGTCACAACAACGCGCGAACATCTTGAGGTTCTAACTGCTTCAGACCTCGTGAGGTTCGAAGACCAGCGCGGCTTGATCGGCCGTCCGCGTCGCCGTTATTTTATTTCAACTCAAAATTTTAGCGGCTTAAAAAAACAGTACTCTTGGCTTTCAACATTACTGCTTGAAGAGCTTGCAGATACAATCGATGAGCAAGCAATGAGCAAACTCATGGCGAAGCTCGCTCAAAGAGTAACATCTGACTTGCAACCAAAGTTAGCGGGATTAGGCGAACGCGAACGAATACATGAACTCATGAACACAATGAATGAGCTCGGTTACGACGTCTCTCTCAAATACAGCGACAATCCCAACGAAACCCTCCTCGAAGCTAAGAACTGTGTCTACCACAAGGTTGCAGTTCAACATCCAAAGCTTTGCGAGTTCGACATCGAACTTCTGCAAAATGTAAGCGGGAAATCCGCCAAGCTTCAGTGCTGTATCGCACGAGGTGCCAAGACTTGTAGGTTTCAATTAAAAGATTCAGCAGTGGAGAATTCACTACCGCAGCGGAAGTAAAAGCA
>CAZDFM010000043.1:0-7736 GCA_964504465.1 uncultured Pseudobdellovibrionaceae bacterium
ATAGCGCCACGGCTATCGGCGCCTCACATATGCGCCGTATTTTTCATATTCTTCCGAATATCTCGCACTTAATCTTAATTAACTTTTCGATCGGTTTTGTGACCGCTGTTAAAAGTGAAGTCATTTTAAGCTACATTGGCTTAGGTGTTGAGCCTGGTGTCCCTTCATGGGGTGTCATGATCAACGACGCCCGCCTCGAACTGGCCCGTGGCGTGTGGTGGAACCTTACGGCCGCAGCCGCATTTATGTTTTTTCTCGTGTTATCGATCAACTTGTTCAATGATGCTCTACGAGATGCACTAGATCCAAAACTTAAGAATAAATAGCTCGCGAAGGGGTGGGTAAATGTCTAGTAACGATCTGATTAAAATCGAAAACCTTTCGGTTGAATTTAGAACTGACGATGGAATGGTAAAGGCCGTAAAAAATATTTCCTTTAGTATTCCTCGTGGAAAAACCGTAGGTTTGGTCGGCGAATCAGGCTCAGGAAAAAGCGTCAGCTCGCTTGCGATCATGCGCCTCATTCCAAATCCTCCCGGTAAAATCACTTCAGGTAAAATCCTTTTTGATGGGCAAGACCTGTTGAAATTAACTGAGCCTCAAATGCGTAAAGTTCGTGGAAACCGCATCTCCATGATCTTCCAAGAACCCATGACAAGCTTGAATCCCGTATTCACCGTGGGCGACCAGATTTGCGAAACTCTTATGCTTCACCAAAAACTCAGCAAGTCGGCGGCGATGGCAAAGGCCGTTGAACTTTTAGATCAGGTGGGAATTCCGAACCCTACTGAAAGAATTAAATCTTACCCGCATGAAATGAGCGGTGGGCAACGTCAACGTGTCATGATCGCAATGGCAATTGCATGCGAGCCTGAAGTGCTTATCGCCGATGAGCCGACGACGGCACTCGATGTTACAATTCAAAAGCAGATCCTTGATTTACTTTCGAGCCTTCAAAAGAAGTACAATATGTCGGTACTTTTCATCACTCATGATTTGGGTGTGATCGCCGATATCGCTGACGAAGTTGTGGTCATGTATCGCGGAGATATTGTTGAGCAAGGTCCTAAAGAGAACATCTTTAAAAATCCTCAACATCCCTACACAAAGGGTCTTCTCGCCTGCCGTCCAAATTTAGATAAAAATCCAAAGCGTCTTCCTGTTGTTTCAGACTTTATGACGGCTGAAGGAAAAGAAAAACGCCACGAAGTTCAAAACGACGAAAAACAAACTCGGTCATTTAATGATGCAAAAAACCCAGTCATCCTTGAGATCAAAGGTGTGCAAAAGCATTTCCCTTTAAAAAAGGGTATTTTTGGCAATGTACAAACTTGGGTGAAAGCCGTCGATGATGTAAGCCTCACCGTCAGAAAAGGTCGAACCCTTGGTTTAGTGGGCGAATCTGGCTGCGGCAAAACCACTTTAGGTCGCACAATTTTACGATTGATCGAACCCACCGCTGGACAAATTATTTATAAAGGCCAGAACGTGGTCGACCTCGATCGTGAAGCAATGCGAGCGATGCGCAGAAAAATGCAGATCATCTTTCAAGATCCTTACGCTTCACTCAACCCTCGCATGACAATCGGTGCAGCCATTATGGAGCCGATGATCATCCACAAACTGGGTCAAACAAAATCAGACCGAATGGATCGAGCGGCTTCGTTAATGAAAAAAGTGGGCTTAAGCCAAGATATGCTCAATCGTTATCCTCATGAGTTTTCAGGTGGACAACGCCAACGTATCTGTATCGCGCGAGCTCTCGCTGTAGAGCCCGAGTTTATCATCTGTGACGAGTCGGTTTCGGCACTCGACGTTTCGATTCAAGCTCAGATTTTAAACTTACTTTTGGATCTACAAGATGAATTCGATCTTACTTATGTTTTCATTTCGCATGATCTCGCGGTTGTGAAGTTTATTTCAGATGAAGTGGCCGTGATGAACCACGGTAAAGTCGTCGAGATGAACACAGCCCTCGGTATCTACGAAGATCCTCGCCACGATTATACGAAGAAGCTTTTAAGCGCGATTCCGAAGGGAATCCCGACCCCAATCGGCCTCCAGTAAGCCCTTAAATCAGTGCACCCTGATGACCCTAGAAGCCCAGTGCTTTTAGGGTCTTAGCACATCCTTCAGTCCCGATTTTTGCCCCTCTTTGTAAAATTTTCAGAATGACTTCAGCCTAGCTGCCCACAGCGCCCTCTCGCTTTGGTCCAAGGCTTGCCTTAACTGGGGCTATGTCACTCAGCACCCTACTCCTTAGCCTCGTTCTTTTTACTGGAACTCTCCGAGTTCATGCCGAGATTTTCGAGTTGGATCGTCTTTTTACGCCCCTGCCCCACGAAAGTGCCTGGCTGTTTTATCAACATTCATCGGTGTTGGGCGGGCAGGTTTCCACGAGCAAAGAATCACATTGGAAGTTTGCGGCTAGGCTCAACCTCTTTGACGTTTACGGAAACTCTCTTGGAAGCTGCACGGGCTCGGCAATTGCTCCACAAGTAGTACTTACAGCGGCACACTGTCTTGAACTCGGCGATACAAAAATCGGCAAGATCGTTCTTAGCTTTAACGACTACAGTAGCGGAAAACTCATTGTACACGAGAGGGAAACCCGACTATTTCGGGCGCATCCTGATTTTGTTTTGGTTCCCGAAATGGCAGATGCGAGTTCAATCATAGATGAAAACGGTCGCATTACTTTTGATGAACGCGGTTACAACTCTAAAAAACTTCAATACGAAAGCTACTACTCTAGAATTTCGACTGTGCCTTTTGTAACTCCTCTCTCACCTGATTCTGGTCCCGACATTGGTGTGGTGTATTTTTCTAAGCCTTTGCCAAGTGTATTTAAAGCGCTCTCGCTTTACGAAGGTGAGTTTAGTTCAGACCTCGCCGCAGGAGCAAAAGTATTGGCACTCGGATACGGTCTCTATGGTCTTAATATTCGAAGTGGTGACGACCAGCTCAGACACACTCAACTCAAAATCGTCGGACTGGTCCGTAATCAAGAACGAGTCGATCTCTTAACTTTTTCACCGGCCTCAAGAGGCTTAGCATTTGGTGACTCGGGCGGACCCACAATTCTTGAAAAAGACGGCGCTGTTTCTTTGCTTGGAATCAACTCCAGCAGTTTCTTTAACGGTCATTCTACGCAAATCGTCCCGAATTTATATGCCAAATGGATTGCTGATGTTGTCGCTGAACTTATCACTCAAGACCGAAAGATTTAATATGACTCAAATGTTCTCGCTTTCATTTTTAGTACTGTTTTTAACTTCGACTTTGTTTGGGCACGCGTCGGCGCAAGCTCAGAAGGCCTTTCCAGTTATTTTGGGTGGACCATTTGTTGCGGCCGATGGCGAAGGCTGGAAGTTCACAGCACGCCTTGTGATCACCAAAAAAGATCATTTTATTTCGAGTTGTTCTGCAATTTTAGTTGGGCGTCGCGTACTTTTAACCGCCGCACATTGCCTCAAAGACACTGCAGCAGTAAAAGTTGTACTTGGTGACCCAGACGAAACCGAAATCGCAAGCAGTGAGGCTCCTTTAAAGGGCGCCAGCTACTCGACCTCAGATCTGACATATAAAATTCATCCCGACTACTTGCCTGCGAAAAAACCAAAAACTCCAAAAAAAGTACCACAAGTTCTGTATGGCATGGCTCAATCGAATTACTCCAATGCCCAAACAGTCGAGAATGAAGATCCTTTTATTGATGAAGCTGGCAATATTATTTTTCTTCAAGAAAATTACGAAGAATTCAAAGCTGATTACGCAAAACGTTTCAGAGAAGAAAAACACACCATGTTTTCGTTCCACGAAAGTCTCTCGGTTGGACGTCGCTCCGATGTCGCGGTGATCGTTCTTGAAGACGAAGTTCCAGAACCCTTTGCGCCCATCGAAATTTGGGAATCTCAACCCGAACTCGCACTCAAATTCGGAGATGAACTCTATACCTTCGGTTACGGCTTTCACAGCTTAAGCACTTCAGACCGTGATTTGGCCTTACGATTTACCACTTTGAATTTAGTAGGCCTCATCGGAAAAGTCGGAAATGCCCAGCAACTCATAGGTTTTTCTATGAAAAACGGCGGCCCCATGAAAGGCGATTCAGGTGGCCCAGTAGCCGTAAAACGAAATGACAAATTTTATTTGATCGGCATTAACTCAGCCATAGGCCACGACGGTCACAGCATGGGAACAGTTCCACAAACATTTCTCCCATGGATTCAAGAAACCATCCAAGAGCTTCTTTAAAAGGTTCCGCGTTCTTTTTTTGCAACCCATAGCATTGCGCCCGCCCCAGCGGGCGCAATGCTATGGGTTGCAAAAAAAAGAACGCGGAACCTTTTAAGTGTGCGCGAGTTCGATAAGGGTGTTGACGGTTTTTTTGATTTTTTCGGCGTCGAAAGGTTTTTTGATAAAGTCGTCGGCGCCTACTTCAAAACATTTTTTAATGTCGAGTTCACTTGTGCGGCCTGAGACAAAAATTAAAGGAATATCTTTTAGACCTTCGTTGGCTTTCATAAGTTCGGCAATTTCATAACCATTGATCCAAGGTAGTCCAATATCCAAAATAATAAGATCAATGGGTTTATCATCAAGTACGAGTGAGAGTTGCGTACCATCGGCTGCCGTTAGGACTTGATAGCCCTCCCCTTCAAAAATTCTTCGAAGGGCTAAGCGCATAGTTTCGTCGTCTTCAATGATAAGTAATGTTCGCGCAGAGCGTGCTTTTTCTAGATCTCGCACATCTTTAAGTGAAACTACTTTTTCTTTGGCGATCCTGTCTCTCGCAATTTTTTCGATGCGTGAGACGAGTTCTTTGGAGTTTAACTTTTTTTGATTTTTCAAAGTTCACTCCGTTAAGAAAATTAAGCTCCGTGCTCTTCGAGCCAGCGTTCACAGTCCATAGCCGCCATACATCCGGTTCCTGCCGCAGTAATCGCCTGACGGTAAATCTGATCTTGCACGTCTCCTGCAGCAAACACTCCGTCTACGTTTGTGTAGGTAGATTTGCCTTCAGTTACGATGTAACCAGCTTCATCCATTTTAATCTGACCGGCAAAGATTTTCGTGTTGGGTTTGTGTCCGATGGCAATAAAAACACCTGACATGTCCATCTTCGTGACTTCATTGGTCTTTAAATTTGTAAGCTGAATGCCTGTGACAGTTTTATCTCCAAATACGTCCGTTAAAGCTGTGTTCCAGATCACCTGGATCTTTGGGTTTTTAAGCGCACGGTCGGCCATAATTTTTGAAGCTCTAAATTCATCTCTTCGGTGGATGATATAAACTTTCGAAGCAAAGCGAGTCAGAAAGTTCGCCTCTTCCATCGCGGTGTCACCGCCGCCCACAACTGCGACCTCTTGATTCCTAAAAAAAGCTCCATCGCAAGTGGCACAAGCTGAAACGCCGTGACCTAAATATTTTCGCTCATTGGGTAAACCTAAGTACTGAGCACTCGCGCCAGTTGAAATAATAATCGAAAGACTCTGATACAGAGATTCGCCTACCCAAACTTTAAAAGGACGAGACGAGAAATCTACTTTCGAAACATTTTTAGAGATAAAACGAGTCTGAAAGCGCGCGGCCTGCTCACGAGTGGTCATCATAAGATCTGGACCTTGAATGCCTTTTGCAAAACCCGGAAAGTTTTCTACTTCGGTGGTCGTCATTAATTGTCCGCCGACCTCTTCGCCTTCAATCATCAACGGCTCAAGATTCGCGCGAGCCGCGTAAATAGCCGCTGTCAGGCCTGCGGGCCCTGATCCAATTATAATGACTTTTTCGATTCTGTTTTCCACTTTGAGCTCCTTGATATTCCTGCGCAGTCTATCTCAAGGGATAGTCTTCATTCAACCTTCGGTGTGCTTTCACGACTGAGAATATGGCAAAAGCTCAAGGTGAAAGTCGCTTCCAACGTCTCTGTCACACCACCGTAGCAGAGTTTCTGCTACTTCCTTAGGCTCCCACACCTGTCCTGACTGACGCGCTTTAGCATTGTGGGGCAGTAAATCCGTATTGCAGTAACCCGGAGAAAAGAGTCGCAAATCTCGGTTCGTCTCGGCCTTTACACTCGCAACGAGACCCTTAAGGCCGTGCTTGGCACTCGCATAGCTACTCGCAAACGGATCTGCTTTGGCTTCGGCGATACTTGATCCTACAAAAACCATCTGTTTAAGAGAGGGCCATTTAAAACTTTCGTGAAGTAAACTCGCAGGAAACAAAAGATTCAGTTTGAACGCCCACTCATGATCTTTCCAAGCTTTCGCTTCGAAGTTTCCATGAGGCCCTCCTCCTGCAAAATAGAAAATTCGGTCGGGCGCAAAAACTCTCAATGCTTCAAAGATTTCAGTAGAATCTTTCTCTTGAGTGAAATCACTCACATTAATTTGCGTAGACACTTGCTGACCAATTTCAGCGACCAAGCTTTTTAGTTTTTCAAGTTTTCGTGAACATAGAAGAAATTGGACCTTTTCTTTCTGGGAAGCTTCTACGACAAAGGCTCGGCCCAGTCCTCGACTAGCACCCAGAATCGCCCACTTTTCATTCTGCTTATTCATAACTCGGCTTAACACTTCCATCACAAAAGGAAAAGCTCTCGACGTCATCTAGCTTTCCCATTAGCCTTATTTTATGCCCACGATTCGTTTTGTTAAAGATCTACCGCCTCTTGAAGTCCCCGAAGGAACTTTTCTCATGGAGGCCTTACTCAAAGCCGGTCTTCCTGTTGCGAGCTCTTGTCATGGCGATGCCGTCTGCGGAAAGTGCAGGGTCGAAGTCGTTGAGGGCTGGGATCATCTTTCTCAACCGGTCGGCGTTGAAGAAATTGTAAACCGGCGACTCAAGATCAAAGCTCCCTATCGCATTAGCTGTCAGGCCCAAGTTCTCGGCGACATCCTTATTGATACCACCTATTGGTAAAAAGTTCGTGCGCCGGATGCGTGGCACTCGACTTGCGATATAGCTCCGCAACCAAAAGGAGTTATCATGAAATTACTAAGGATTTCCCTATACCTGATGCTATGTGTTCAAACCTTCGGACTCGTATCTTGTAAGCAAGACGAAGCCCAAAACGAAGGAGCCGCCCCCTTTAAAGCCGCCGACAGTTTCGCGATTCGTAACAGTAAAGGAGCCCTCACTCTCAGAGAGCAACAGAACGGACAATTGGAAAGCCCGACCTCCGAATTGATTCTGCTTCACCAAAACGAGCCTATCGCAGGACGCGAAGATGTTCATGTCTCAGTCGAAACTCAATGCTTCATCGGCGAGACCGGTGAACCTGCCAAAACTTTGAGTCTCAGCACTACGTTAAAATCTGCCTTTCCGCTTTTTCAACTCTTACCGCAAGATGTTTGGCTCGATCTTCCACACGAAGGTCAAATCTGGCGCTGTAACTTTAGTTTTCAAACCAGCGACCACAATAACAACCTGCACTTTTTCAAGATCGAACAAATTAATATTCAAAACACTACTGATGGTTTGTTTTCGATACTACAAAGAGACGACCGACCTGTTGAGACCGATCCTTTAGACCCGTTTACAATCCACGAAGAAGAACTCGAAAGTTACTCTGTAGTTGCCGATGACTCTGAAGTCGAAGAGATGGAACTTAACTGTGGAAACAACACACTACCGCTTCTCAAAAAAAGGTCGAACTTCCGGAATTTAAAAGAGCTGAACTTCAGTAGCATCAAACCCGGGTATTTAGACGAAAATCCTGTGCAAATTTG
>CAZDFM010000043.1:7746-10360 GCA_964504465.1 uncultured Pseudobdellovibrionaceae bacterium
CGTGTCAGTATTTATAAAGCAAAAGAGCTTGTGTCTATTTCACCAATGATGCGTGTTCTTTTTGACTCTAATTTAATTGGAGTCGATCTGAACCTCAAAGAGGCTCGAGAAAAAATATATCACTCTGACATCAATGTTCGAAGAAAGACTTACGTCCCACTGTGGCACCTTAACGTGGTCAATACCAACGCTTTTCCTAGCCAGTACATCCTCGATTTTCGAAAAGTAAAAACGGCGAAAATCGCGATGCTCCATCAACGAAAAAGCATTCGTTCTAACTGGCTTAAACACCCACTTCGAGTCGTCCTCGATTCGAAAAAAGAAATCCAAATTTTAGAAGAGAGCCCTCAATATTGGCGAATTGAGCTCCAAGCAGGGCAGCAGGTCGATGTAACGATTTCTGGCGCTGTCCAATATGAATGCAGGGATTTGGGTGCGGTCGTAAAGGGAGTTCCCCAAGCCTCTGTTTCCCAAGTACTCCAGATTGACGACGATAAATTTGTTACGCTCTTAGACCTTCCTGTGAAGTTTGATCGCTCAAGACTTTTAAGAATGGCTATTACGTGGGTCAAAACCAGTGACGCTCTTTTTGAGAATATTGATAATCTTCCTATCTATAGTAACTGCGATTAATTGAACCCTTGGAGCCAAGGAAGGCTTCCACATCTCAGATAAGGAAATTATTTTTTAAGAAGTTCGCAATAATGAATCGGAAGTTTTTGTCTTAAGAAAATGCTCTCAAAATGCGTGATGAAGTTTTTGGGAGCATAAGGCGAATTGTGCAGATCGTAAGAGTGCGCGACCATTTCGTAGGGGCTGTTTCTAAACTTTTCCATGGCCCAATCAAAATAATCACGACTGTCAGTTTTAAATTCTAAGCGGCTTCCTGGTCTTTGCAGAGCATGAAGACGTTTTAGAAAATCGTCTTGAATCAAGCGATGTTTTTGCCATCTTAATTTGGCCCATGGATCTGGAAAATGAATGATCACGTCGTTTAGTTCATTTTCTTCGAAAAGGTTTTCTACCAAAACGGCGTTGTAGCGAACGATTCGAGCATTCGTGCCACCGGCGCGAAGTACTCGGCGGATTGCCTGCACCATGGGTTTATACTTAAGTTCGATTCCAACTAAACTTCGCTCAGGGTAAGTCAAAGCACGGTGGCCAAAGTGTACGCCGTTGCCAGTTCCAATTTCTAAATCAAGCGGATGAGACTCGGAAACTCCAAACGCTTTTGAGCGCCACATGCCCTTAAATTGAAGACAGTCTTCTTCATCGAAGGCGACTTCTTTTAATTCATTGCTCAACGCGAGTACGTACTCGGTTGGTTTTACGAGTTCTTTGGTTTTTGCTAAATGGAGCCGTGCGCCTCTTGACATGGAATGGGAGTACCAAATCCCTAGGGCTTTCACAACTGAGGATCAGATTTTGTGAAATTCCTGCCCCGTCTTAGGCTGAACTGGGTTTTGTGATCTTGCCTCTCATTAAAAAGCCCCCTAATCTACCAACTTCTGCCAACTTAACGAACAGGTGATTTTATGCTTCGAATTGTATTAAGTCTGGTCCTTGCGGTCGTTTTCGCACAACCCGCGGCTGCGGTTCCAGCCGAAGGCCATCAAATGATGATCGCGGCTCCTTCGCCCTACGCGGTAGAAGCCGGAAAAGAAGTCATTGGACTCGGTGGAAACGTTATCGATGTTGCGGTTGTAGTCGGTCTTACCCTAGCGGTTACATCACCCTACTATGCAGCACTTGGAGGCGGTGGTTTCGCCCTGGTGAAAATGGGAAAAGAAGTTGAGGTTCTCGATTTTCGAGAAATTGCGCCGCTTGCGACAAACCCCGAGTTTTATTTAAAAAAAGCAGCAGACGCCTCTCGAAACGGTGGCGCTGCCGTTGGGGTTCCAGGATTTCCTGCCGGATTATATGCACTTCATAAGAAGCACGGAAAACTTGCCTGGCGCCAACTTTTCACGATCCCGCTCCGCTTAGCTCAGCAGGGCTTTCGAGTTTCTGGTGAATGGGTGGACAACACCGAGGGTACAAAAGAACGATTTAATAATCACGGACTTCGCGCCTTTTTTAAAGACGGCAAAGCTTACCGACCTGGTGAAATCCTCCGTCAGCCTAACCTTGCCAAAGCTCTGCGCGAATTAAGCCGAAGAAATCTCGACGGTTTCTATAAAGGTGCAGTAGCCGAAGATATCGTCAAAGCGGTCACCGAAACTGGCGGCGTTATCACGATGAAAGATATGGCCGACTACAAAGTTCGTTGGTTAAAGCCACTCGTCACCGAATACGAAGGGCACAAAATCTATCTTATGCCTCCCCCGTCAAGCGGCGGAATCGTGATCCAGTCTGCACTTAACCTGATCGAACAAATTGAACTCAAAAAATATAAGCCTTTAAGCGTCGATGAACTTCATCTTATGGGAGAAGTTCTTTCGAGATCTTTTAGAGGTCGCGCACTGCTTGGAGACCCTGATTTTCATAAGAACCCAACCGACCTTTTACTTTCAAAAGACTATCTGGCAAAAACTGCGGCTTCGATTTCTTTAAAGAAAACACAGAAGCTCGAGCCAATGGAAAATGGTTCAAGCAAAGAGTCTGAGAACACGAC
>CAZDFM010000044.1:0-10323 GCA_964504465.1 uncultured Pseudobdellovibrionaceae bacterium
CCGGCCGAGGCTGATACACCTGCGATGGCTGTGTCGACATAGCCTTTTGATGCAGCGTCAGTTGAGTCTACAGGAGTCGCGATGTTTTGAATGACCCGTCCCGTGGTTATAGAGACTCCGCCAAATCTGACAGCACCGTTTACATGGAGAAGTGCGCCGGGCGAAAGGGTGCCGATCCCAAGATTACCGTCATTATCTAGCAACATGTGTATGTCGGCAGCCGTATCTCCGCCTGTCATAAAACTAATGTCACCATTCCCACCGGTCGCACTTAACATTAATCCTTCTGAATTTGTTCCGATTGCGAAGAGATTCGTAAAGGGAGCTGTATAGTTGGTACTTTCCATTGAGATCCAACCACGTTGAAGGGAATCATTTGTCAGGTTAATTCCAGCTTCAGCATTAGCTCCACTGTCGGCATTATGAATGTAGATTCCGCCTTCGCCGTTCGTGCTTGTTTCGATATGTATTGCATGGGTAGGCTCACTCTCTCCGAGTCCTAGACGACCTGATCCATCGATCGTCATTCTGCGCGTACCACCGGTTGACATCGCAATCGTATTCGCACCGGGACTAAAAATCCCTGTATCAAGATCGCCGCCAAATGTATAACTTGGAAGTGCCGCCGTGCCCGCAGCAAATGCCGGAAGCCCCGCGGTCATCGTCACTGTTCCGTCTTTTTTAAAGTCGCCGCCCCCACTAGCTACACTTACTGCGGCAACGGCATTGTCGACATAAGACTTGTTGGCTGCATCGACACCTTCAACCGGAGTTGCGATGTTTTGAATGACTCGCCCCGAAGTGATCGTGACATTAGAAATGATCGCATCGCCCACAACATGAAGTTTTACACCCGGGGCTACGGTTCCAATCCCCACGTTACCATTTGGATCTATGCTGAGTCTCTGCACTCCGCCCGTTGCAAACGCGATGGTATTAGCTCCTGGACTGTACATCCCTGTGTCTGGATCGTCATGATAAGCGAACCCAGGAGCTGTTTCATCTCCTCTAACTGCACGAACGTTTCTATAGATGTCGAACGAAGTATTTGTAAAATTCGCGGCGTGGAAACCACCCAATGCCATCGCGAAGGAATCGGCACTTCCTTGAAAAAAACCTGTATCTAAATCACCCGCAAACGTGTAACCCGGAGCCCCGACTGTCCCTGCAAAAGCTGGAAGCCCCGCGGTCATCGTAACCGTTCCATCTCTTTTAAAGTCGCCCGCTGCACCAGAGGCTACAACTGTGTCGACGTAAGATTTGTTAGCCGCGTCTGTAGAAGCAGTCGGTGTGCCGACATTAGTAATCGTGTTTCCGCCAAGATTTAATGCGCCGGTCATGGATTGAGTGCCGTCTCGTCTTACGTAATCGACGCCGTCGGCTTTTCCGTAAAAATAATCATATTCAACTTTTGAAATAAGTCCCGCGCCAACACCCGCAGCACCAGCTAATGGAATATTGAGAGTGTGACTATTTGAAGCTGAGGCCCAATTCGGAAGTGTGCCGGCAGTTCCCGGAGTTGCGAACGCATGAACTGCGCCAGTCTCACCATTAATCGAAGTGACTGTTCCGCTTCCGCCGCTGCTTCCCGTGCTTAAGGTTACGGTGGCAGTTCCATTATAATACTTAATTTGATTCGCAGTTGAATCATACCAAATCTGGCCCGGTGTTGGGGATGTCGGTGGTGTGGCAGTTGTAAAGCTTGGTAAAGTCGTCGCGCCGTTGGCTGCGCGAATCACGTAATCTGAACTTGTTCCGCTAATAAGTGATTGAAGCTTAGTATAATTAGAGCCCGCAAAAATGTTCTGTAAATTTGTTTGGGTTAAGTTTGAGGCCGCATTGACTTGTAGTAGATCGCCCGCCGTTTTACCTTGAACACTCGTTGCATAACTTGCGTAGGGAACTGACAACACATCAAGATCGTCATTTAACGTAATGAGACCTGCACCTGAGTTATCGTTAAAGGTCATTCGAATTTTTCGTTGATGTCCCGACGCAGGATTATAGGCGACTCCCGATCCACAATTGAGACCCGTGATATTGTCTGCGCTATTATCCATGATTTCATTAAGTACACTTCCATACTCGAAGTTTGCACCAACGGGTCTTACGCCATCACCAATGGGAAGCGAAAACACTCCCCCACTATCGGTCATATCAACTTGGTGAGTTTCTTCATAAAGAACGCAATCATTTGTAGGAGATAAAATCTGTACGCGAAAATCGACATCGCTCTCTTCGAGAGGAGCGCCACCGGGTTTTAGAATTTTTCCTGAGTATGTAAAAGAAGACGGTGCTGCAAACGCAGTAACGGTATAGAAGAGCAGATATGCCGTAATCGAAAAAAGTATCTTCACCAGCAACGTCCTAGTTTGTGACCTATATATACGTATCGGGAAAGATTAAGACTTTATTAAGTTTTTTACGGTATTTTAGAATCGTATTTGTTGATAGATTTCGTAGCCCGCGACTTTTGTCAGTTTTTGAGAACTGGTCGAGATGGTGGTAAAGCCACTGTATCCAGTTGCGACAGTTTCTCCGTCTTCGACAAAGGCTTTGGTCGGAGTAATCATTGCGTTTTCGACAACATTGTAACCCTTAAGTCCGGGTCGTTCTTCTTCTGGGGGGTTCTCACTTGGACTGTCGACAGACGCAAGCGGCGTATACTTACCTTCATTACTGCAAGCAGTAAGACCTACAAGGCCTAGACTAAACATTAATAATATTAAGACACGCTTTATGCCCATACAAAAGTATCGGCTGAAGGTTAAGAATGCATGAATCTTCATAACTCGACCTTTAAATAGTTTCATAATGATTATCTCAAACTGAAACACCGATTTGCCGATGACATAATATAGGAGGATCGAGTGTTAGAAAGGATGAACAAAGCAGATCGTGTCATTGTGATACTGGCGTTTTTAATATTCGCCTCGTCGCTGCTGCTTTTATTTTCGGACTTCAGTTTGTTTCAAGCCCTCGATCGCTACCGCGGCGAACCGATTGGTTACATTGCAGAAAAAAACGGCGACGTTCGGTTTAAGTCTGCCGAAACCATCGTTTGGGGCAACCCTAACAAATTTCAAAACATCATTTATAACGATTCTGTTTTCGTAGGTGAAGGTTCATCTGCAGTTGCAAAACTTGGCAATTCACAACTTGAGATCAATCAAAACAGTCTTGTTGTTTTTAGAAAAGAACAAGAGGCCAATTTCTTAAACATGAGTTACGGCGAACTTTGGGGAAAGCTTGGCAAAGGCGACAAAATTGTCATCGACAACGGCAAAGGCTCACCTATTGAGATCACCGCACAGCAAAAATCAGAGATCGTATTTAAAAAATCGAACACCGGCAAGATCCAAATCCAGTTAAGCAATGGAAACGCAAAAGTCGACATTAACGGCAAAAAAGTAAAACTTAAACCTAACGCCATAATTAAAGCGAGCTCAGATTCTGATCAAGTTTCGACTTCAACTCCGGACCTCATTGTAGACGAGTCGTTCGGTAACGAATATCCCGCGCTCGTGATCGAAGACCTACCTCAAGAAAAAGAAGTATATCATGCTCCTTATATACTTCAGCCCTATACAAAAGAAGTTATGGTTCGAAACCGCAAAGATGCAGAAGTCGCCATTGAATTTCAGCTCCCATCAAAAGCCGAATATATATGGTATCAAATTTACGGCCAAGATGACTCTTCACGCCCCTTGGTGGACGGCTCGATCTTATCAGGTAGTCTTAAAACTCAACTCGTTGACGGAAACTATAAACTTCGCGCTGCAAGTATCTACCCTGAAAAAAAGCAAAGCCCTTGGACTGAGTTCATAGATTTTTCGGTTCGTACAGAAATCCCCGAACTTGAACTTGTACCGCTTACTCCCCGCCCTGCGATTCATATTTCAAATAAAATCTATCATCCACGCGTTTACAAAATGCAGGACCGTGACGTTTCAAAATATTTAGCCAAGAGTCATCCTGAACTTCGAGACTATTTTAAAGATTTAGAAGGCCACCAGTTTGAAATCATAACTCAAGGAAAAATTCTTTTGGTCGAAGACAATCAAGTTCCGGCTGAATTAATTTATCCCGGGCGTCGTAGTTTTCAGTACCAGTTGGTAAAAGATGACCACGAAAACAGTCCTTTATCTAAACCTATTCTTTTAGAAGTCGTACTTGATCCTCCAAAGAAAATATTCTCTGAAGTAATTCAAGCTCCTGCGCCAGGCGCAAAAGTTGCGAAGGTCGAAGTCGAATGGACGCCTTTGTTGTTTGCAGATCGCTATGAAATTGAGCTTCAAGCTCGCAATCAAAAGCCACGAAAGCTCGTTTCAAAATCGACAAAAGCAACTCTGACGTTATCTGCGAACGTCAATTACACGTGGAAGACTCGTGCACTTAATAAACAAGGTGTACCCATTTCAAACTATTCCGAAGCTTCAGAAGAGTATGTTCCTTACGTAGAAGTGATTATTCCAAGTCTAGCTGAGAACGCCGAGGACACTCTTGAAAACGAAGCAAAAGACCGTCTAGTTGCCAGCGAAGAAAATTTTGACCAGACAAGTATTACTGAAACTCTCGAAACACCTAAGACCTTATATGAAGCCAATGGCTTTTTCGCCTGGATCGGTAGCGGCTACAACTTTACCAATTACAAACAGCGAGTCGAAAACGTCGGAGCTTTTGACGATAACAATTTAGCGGGCCCCAGCATGTATGCCGAAGCCGGTTACCGCGGTCGAAATGGGTACGGCGGAGTGTTCTCGTACAAGAGTACTCCTGGCGAGGTTCGCTTAATGGATACCGAACTTAAGGGAACTAAGTATCAGTGGACTACGATGTCGCTTGAGGGTCTATTTGAGAAACAGGCCCCTTCTTCCAGCTTTAGTTCTGGGTTTAGTTACGGACTTCGGGCCGGGATGCAAAAACACGAACTCCCCTACATTCATCAACTTGCAGTTAATGACTTATCGCTGCGTAAGATCGACATGCAAACGGCATCGCTCGGCTTTCTAACTAGACTTCGGCAGAATCGACTTAATTATCACTGGTCGATGCGTTACCAGTATCCGCTCTCGACTTCAGCAAGCGGCATCGAAGGTTTTGATGTTAAAACCAAATTCGCTTTTGATGGTTTGCTTGGACTTACCTATCACTTAACCGAACAATGGATGCTCGGTTGGTTCTGGTACGGCCAATGGCACGAATACGATCTTAAATACATTCAGAATAACAATTTCCTCACGGGTTCTCAGTCGCTCTTTTACTCCAACATGGACTTCCGTTTAGGCTTCGATTTTTAGGTCTAAAGTCACAGTACTTTCTGCCTGAACTAAGTACCGGATCTACCGTCTAGGTATCAGAATAAGCCGCCAACATGCCGAAAAACATTAAGACGGAGGCATAGTTGTCAGCTCGTAAATTTGGTAAAACCGACCGCATAATTATCTGCGTGGCATTTTTGTTTTTTGCCGTGTCGCTGTCGCTATTGCTTTCTGACTACAGTCTTTTTCAATCCACGGACCGCTATCGCGGAACCCCCATCGGTTACATCGCAATTAAAAACGGAGACGTGCGATTTAAGTCTGCCGAAACAATTGTGTGGCGAAATCCAAATAAGCATCAAAATATTATTTATAACGATGCGGTCTTTGTCGGTGCAGATTCAACGGCCACCGCTAAGATTGGCGACTCACAACTAGAGATCAATCAAAACAGTCTCGTGGTATTTAGAAAAGAACAAGAGGCTAATTTCTTAAATATGAACTACGGGGAGCTTTGGGGAAAGCTTGCCAAGGGCGATAAAATCATCATCGACAACGGCAAAGGTGCGCCAATCGAAATCACCGCTCAACAAAAATCAGAAGTTGTTTTTAAAAAATCGGCAAAAGGTAAAACCGAAATTCATCTTAATAGCGGTAACGCCAAGATCGACATCAACGGTAAAAAAGTTCGCCTAAAGCCCAATGCAATACTTCGCGGCAGCATTGACTCTAATGAACTTCAAACCCCTACTCCTGAATTGATTTCAGAAGACACCTCGGATGCGGCTTCAAAAGTTTCGGTCGTAATTGAAATTCCAAAAGTTGAAGAAGTATTAGAGGTGCCTTTAATCTACAAGCCATCCCCCAACGACGAGATCATTCGCGATAACTTCGAAACTGAGGTTACTCTAGAGTTTAGAAAGCCGCTTAAAGCCGAATACATTTGGTATCAAATTTACAGCGCCGAAAATGGATTAGAAAATCTAGAAGAGCCCTTGGTAAATGGCTCGCACATCAGTGGTGACCTGAGCACTCTACTTGTAGACGGTCGCTACGCGGTTCGAGCAGCCAGCGTTTATCCACAAAAAAGACAAAGCGAATGGTCTGAGTACGTCGAGTTTTCGGTCAAGACAGAATTGCCCGAACTCCCGGTTATTCCTCTCACTCAAAACCCACATGTTTTAATTCCGAATAAGGTCTATCCTTCATCTGCTTATGCTATGAGCGATTTTGATGTGGCTAAATATTTAAGTGGTTCGCATTCGCAACTTAAAAACTATTTTAGAACCTTGCAAGGCCACCAAGTCGAAGTTGCCTATCGTGGAAAGCGTTTGATCGCACCCAACAATCAACTCCCCTATGCGCTTGTGTACCCAGGTCGTCGGTATTTTCAGTATCAGCTTTCTAAAGAGAATCATAAAACGAGCGCCTGGTCCCGCCCACAATTACTTGAGGTCGTGCTTGAACCGCCTCGCAAACTTTCTTCTGAGCTTGCAAAAACACCGACACCTGAGTCAGAGACTGCATTAGTAAACGTCGAAATCACGCCGTTACTTTTTGCTCATAAATACGAAATCGAACTTCGCTCGCAAAATCGTGAGCCTGAATCTCTGATTTCTTATTCTCCAAGTGCTCAACTGAGTTTATTACCCAACACCAATTACACTTGGCGCGCCCGTGCTTTAAATAAAAAGGGCGTTCCAATTTCTTCCTACTCGGCCGCACATGAAGAATACGTGCCATTTGTAAATGTTGTGGTTCCAACCATGGCTGAAGAAGCACCGGTTGAAGAAGAACGCGCAATTGCAAGTACCGAAGAACTTGATTTCAGCACAAGCACTGAAAAGCTAGAACCTCCGTCTCCCGTCTACGATGCAAGCGGATTCTTTGCGTGGGTGGGCTCGGGCTATAACTATACCAACTACAAACAACGAGTCGAAAGTGTGGGCGCTTTTGACGACAACAACTTAGCAGGCCCGAGCATGTACGCCGAAGTCGGTTACCGTGGCCCCAAAGGTTATGGCGGATTGATTTCTTATAAGAACACTCCAGGCGAAGTTCGTCTGATGGATACAAGTCTAGTGGGTACAAAATACCAATGGACGACAATTTCTTTAGAGGGATTATTTGAGAAAACTGCCAAGAACGGTTTCTTAAACTCAAGCTTTACTTACGGCCTTCGCGCGGGCGCACAAAAGCATGAGCTCCCCTACATTCACCAATTAGCCGTAAACGATTTGTCTCTGCGTAAGATCGACATGCAAACCGCGTCGCTTGGTTTTTTAACTAAACTACGTCGTGACCGCCTAAGCTACCACTGGTCGATGCGCTACCAATATCCAATTTCCGCTTCAGCCGCAGGCATCGAGGGCTTCGATGTAAAAACCAAATTCGCCTTCGACGGCCTACTCGGCATGACCTACCACTTAAGCGAACAATGGATGCTAGGCTGGTTCTGGTACGGCCAATGGCACGAATATGACCTCAAATACATCCAAAACAACAATCTCCTCACCGGCTCACAGTCGCTGTTCTATTCAAACATGGATTTCAGATTGGGCTTTGATTTTTAATCCAGTCTCCCCAAACTACGATTTTCCCGCATGAACCTGCGCACCAAAAAGAGTTGGGCGTGCAGTCGAGTCAGTGTATTGAAGTTCCGTTACCGAAAAAATCTACTGGTACTAAAAATGGGGTAAAGCTCAAAATCTACTGGTACTAAAAATGGGATAAAGCTCAAGGTTCACTGCCGCAGCGGCAGCTTGTTGCGTTAAGGCTTCAATTATTTTTTGCGGTCTTTAATATTTTATTTGACGTCAAAATTGGATCGAAGCAGTTGCCTCGATTAACAAATAACACTTCTCTTTAGTTTAACTTTATAAAGCATTAGCGACTGCTGGACGTTTCTTTTTCGTGGCAATTAGATCGACCGAAGACAACTTTTGCACTCATCGCAGGCGTGAGATTAAGCTGAAAAATCTCTATAAAAAAAGTTGTGTTATATTTGCTTCTCATTGGAGGTTACTATGACAAGTTATGATCTGAACAACGCACTTTCGGTTTTGATTCATAAGGAACGTAAGGTTACGAACGAAATACTCGCGCTGATAAATGTGGCTTTAGATCAACGAGCGTATTTAGAACTTGGTTATTCTTCGATGTTTGATTGGCTCATGAAGGGTTTTGGATATTCGAGTTCTGCCGCCTATCGCAGAATCGAAGCGGCTCGTTTGATCAAGGCAGTACCCGAAGCGTCTGCTAAACTCTCTGACGGCAAAGTGAACCTTTCAACTTTATGTAAAGCTCAAACTATGATTCGCCAACACGAGAAAAATTCCGGGAGCAAAGTCGACTCACAGGCAAAAGCCGAACTTGTCCAAAAGATCGAAAACAAAACAGTCCAAGAAACCGAACTCATTATGTTCGATAAGTTTCCTGAAATCGCAGTAGACATTGCAACCGAACGTCGTACTGCGATCAATTCTGAAGAAACCCGGCTCCACATTACACTTTCAAAACAAACTTGCGACGACTTAATGCGAGCAAAAGAGGTACTCTCCCATAAATTTCCCGAAGCCCGCGATGCCGATATTATCGCGTATGCACTCGAGATGTTGTTAAATAAACTTGATCCTCTCCGTAAAATCACTGCCGCTGCGGCAGTAGTTGCATCACCTAAAACTAAGAGCACCGACCGTGATTGTAATACTGCCCCAAGAGCAAATCCTTCATCAAAGTCCGCAACTAAACGAATCACTTTTAAAAGTGCGAATGGGGCGTGCACATTCAAAGATCCAATCTCAGGAAGAGTTTGTGGGTCAAAATATCAAGCGCAGTTAGAACACATTATTCCACGCGCACTTGGCGGGAGGGACCATCCTTCGAATCTAACAGTTCTCTGCCGGCAGCATAATTTATTGATGGCTGAAAAGGTGTTCGGCAAAAAAATTATCAATACTTATCGAACTACCTAGGATGGGCGGCAGTGGTGTCGATCTACTTTTTCGACTTACGAATCGACTCAATGGCGGCACGGAGAAATTCTTGGGATTCTTTGCCGCTGAGGGCGATTTCTTTGTAGGCTTTTTCGCTGGCTTCGAGTGAACTTCCGGCCGGGAGGCCTAGGGTTTCGTAGGCTTCAAAGGAGTGGCCGTTGTACATAAACAAAATTGTGAGTGAGCGGCCGCTATCTTGTGAAGATGAATCCATTTGTTGCCTTTGAACCATGGGGCTTGTGTCTTGTTTGCCCGCTAATTTCATGGAGGGCTCGGGCTTTCTTCCGCCAGACATTTTCAGTCGTACTTGAGATCCCTTTGGCTTCCTAAAGAGCCAAATCAAAATCCCTAGCACTACGATCCCGTCTAGGATCAGAAAATATTTAAATTCCAAAACCGAGCCATCCTCTTGATTTGACATAGAGAATAAGTCATAACGATCACTCAATCGAGGTAAAAATGAATCCATTCACACAACAAGCCCCAATTCCTGGAATTAAAAAAATCATCGCGGTCGGTTCTGGCAAAGGCGGGGTCGGTAAAAGTACCGTGGCCGTCAATTTAGCCCTCGCGCTTAAAAAATTAGGCCATACGGTGGGTATTTTAGACGCCGACGTTTACGGCCCAAGCCTTCCTAGAATGGTGGGTGCCTTAAGACAAAAACCTGAGTTCACCGAAGATAAAAAAATGCACCCCGTCCGTCGCTTTGGAGTTTCGACTTTCAGCATGGGTTACATCGTCGAAGAAAGCCTCGCCGTCGTTTGGCGTGGTCCGATGCTTTTTAAAGCTATGGATCAGTTTTTTAAAGACGTCGCGTGGGGCGAGCTTGATTTTTTAATCATCGATCTTCCTCCCGGAACTGGTGACATCGCACTTACGATGGCGCAAAAAGTTCCGGTAAGTGGCGCGATCACGGTTTGCACTCCCCAAAACGTGGCTTTAGTAGATGCAAAAAAAGCGCTCGATATGTTTGAAAAGATCAATATCCCCAACCTCGGTTTCGTTGAAAACATGTCTTACTTCACGCCACCCGGAAGCACTGAAAAGCTTGCGCTCTTCCCGAAAGG
>CAZDFM010000045.1:0-10265 GCA_964504465.1 uncultured Pseudobdellovibrionaceae bacterium
AACGGCAAGATCCATTATTTAAATATCCTGAACTTCCTTTTTGGATTTCGCCACATCTATACGAACGCATTACTGAAACCTTAAAAAATAAGAAACAAGTCGCTCTCTTTTTAAACCGGCGCGGAATTGCACAAACCGCCCTTTGTCAGTCTTGTGGTTTTGTTTACGAATGTCCCAATTGCGAAATTGGACTTACTTTACACGGCAAAGATCACTTGATTTGCCACTACTGCGACTACAGCGAACGTATGACCGAAAAGTGCAAATCCTGTTCGAATGAATCTGTCGAAGCTCTCGGGCTTGGCACTGAACTTGTCGAAAATGATCTAAAGAAGCTCTTCCCCGAGGCCGTGATTGCCCGTGCGGATCGCGACGAAATTCAGTCACGAGAACATCTCGAAGAGATGATTGGGCAAATGGAGTCGGGTGCAATTGATATTTTAGTCGGCACTCAGATGATCGCCAAAGGTTTAGATTTTCCAAAACTTAATCTAGTTGGATTAGTGCTGGCAGATATTGGTTTTAACCTTCCTGACTTTAGAGCCGCCGAAAGAAGTTTTCAGCTTTTAACTCAAGTTGCCGGCCGAGCGGGCCGTCATAGTGTTGAGCCCGGTGAAGTGATCGTACAAACTTTTAATCCTCAGCATGCTTCCGTACAATTTGCGCAAACGCACGATTACATCGGCTTTGCCGAGCAAGAGTTAGCGAGCCGAGGTGAGATCCTTTATCCGCCCTTTTCAAGGCTTGCTATGATTCGTTTACAGGCTACTTCTTTTGATAAGATCGAAGAACTCTCTAGCCTTTGCGAAAAGCGGCTTTTTTTCTTACAAAAGTCGCAGCCAAAGTACCAGGACCTTAACGTCCTTGGTCCAGCTCCAGCGCCTATGTTAAAGCTTCGAAACAAGTACCGTCATCATGCTCTAATCAAAGCTCCGGCCTCGGACGTCCTACATTCGTTTTGCCGTAGTTTTATCGGTGACAAGAAGTGGATCCCCTCGACGAGCGTAGTCCAAATAGATATTGACCCTGTTAACATGCTCTAGAGAAAATAGAGGGTGATGAGTACAGACATTTCGCTTAAAACCTGTCCCAACTGCGGCAATCAAACGGAAAAAATTATTTCTGTTGATACGGCTATGCGTGTAGGTCTGTCCTCAACAGGCATTGTCTCTTCGATACCAGATCGAGTTTGCCCAGCTTGCTACGACGCTTTATCCGGAAAAGTTTCACAAGGTGTAAAGCTTCGAATCGAACAAGAAACTCGAGAAAAAAATAAGATGATGCTCTGGTCGAGCCGCGTGAACCTAATCAAACAAGCGCGTCACTTGATGACTCAGAAAGCCTATTCAGAGGCCGCCGTCGCTTACGAAAAGTATTTGCGTGTTCTTGAGATTGTATACAACGTTAAAAAAGGTGAACTCTCACCAGAGGTTTTTAATAAATCGAAGCGGTCAAAAGAGATGACTGTAGTGACTTCGGTGTATTGGGACTTATTCAGAATTTACGACACTTCCCCACGCTATGGTGATCGCATGAGTGCTGCCGGACAAAAGCTCACGCAGTTTTTGCCGTTTACACCGATCTTTCCTGACATAGCAAAAAAAGCCGAAGGTTTTCTAAAGTCGTCTAAAAATCCGCAGCACGTGCGCGCACTCATGAAATCACTAAAGATCGGTCGCACTCGCTGCTTTATTGCGACTGCAGCTTTTGATTCGGGATATGCCCCTGAAGTTGTAACGCTACGTAAGTTTCGTGATGAGCGCTTACGAAAGAGCGACTTAGGACGAAAATTTATTGTATTTTATTACCGCTTTTCTCCGAGCTTTGCTCAAAAATTGGACTCACATCCCCGCTTAAAGGCCGCCACACGCGCGCTTATCAAGCTTGTTTGCCGCTTTCTCCCCTAAATATGATGTTAAATTCGATTTAAGGGTTGAAAAGGCTGCTTATCTTTACGATCTTTAGAATATGGCTAAAGCAGAAAATTCTAAAGATACTCCTCGTTATGATTTTGATGACATTGTGATCGGCTCTGGCCTCACCGGGCTTTTGATTGCGCACAATTTACGTCACCAAACTGGTGATCAAAAACGCTCTGTCGCTTTGTTTGAAAAAAAAGAAGTGCTTGGTGGCCAATATCGAAAACTAGAATCAAAGGCGAGTTTGTTTCCGTCTGATCTAGGCGCCTCTGTAAAACCCGAAAATCTTGAGCTTTGGCAAAATTTTATCAGTCAAAGTTTGGGTGAGCCCGTCACCTACAGTGACTTACAGGTTCAGCCAAAAACATACGACCACTCCAATTTTAAAAATTTCGTTGGCTTTGGAGATCAAGCTTTTAAGACGATCGATTTTTTTGCCTCGTTTAATTCTTCAAACTGGAGTGAACCAAATCTTCCTGTTGGTGACTGGGTTCAGTCTCTTACCGCAGGCGAAAAGCCTGTTGGCCAGACTCTTCACGAAGTGACCGCTGTTGAGAAGCTTGTGGATACTAAGGGTTTCAAAGTCATTGTAAATGGTGGCAAAGAATTTCTCTGTGAAAGAGTGTTTTTCACTCCGGCACCGACAAAACTTCTGGATTTAGCCGCGCACGACACAATGTCGAGCAAGTTCGTATCTCGACTTGCGAAAAGTCCGACCTGGCTTATGGCTTCACTTCACCTCGCGTATAAACCTGAAGCCAGTAACGCAACTTCTGAAAAACAACATGCAACTGTTAATGATTTTGAATCAAACGACATCTATTTTCTCATGAACGCAAAGTCAGAGTTTGAACCTGCCTTAGGACGTTTTTTTAAAGGTCCAAACGGCGAGTTGTTTTCTTACTGGTTTACTTTGATTTCTCCCGAGCTCTCTGAAGACAACGAACATCTTGGAAACGCGATCCGAAATATCAAAAAAACTCTTAAAAGAATCTTTCCTGAAGTTTCAGATGCGACCTTGGCCGAAAAAATCACCATTTCTTCTGAAGCCTTTGGTGAAATGGATCTTAAGCTTAAAGCCCCACTCGAAATGCCTGACTGGGACGGTTTTTACCTAACAAGCCACCTGCTGAGTAACGCGCGCGGACCACTTGCTCACGTGGACATTGCTCACCAGGCTCTTCAGCTGGCCGGAGTTCTTGAGGCAAGCCCAAGCCAAGACGCTCAAACTGAACCCTCAGACCAAGCCGAACAACAAGAAATAAGCCCTTAATTTCAAGGGCTTATGCTAGCAGAGGTCGGTTTAACTGCCTCTCGGCTGCAACCCCCTCGTTCTCAGGCGAATCCTTGCTGAGATTTCACGCATAGGTTGCGCTTTCAAAACCCGCATGCTATCTCCTTTCTTCAATATTAATACACACTTCTCGCAACTCCTGGTCCTGCGATTTGATCGCTCAAAGATTGGCTTTGAAACGAAAGATGAAGCGGGCTTCAAACGAGAGTTTGATTGCAAGAAGGCGGCTAACCAGAGGTATATATGGCATACGTTACCATGAAAGACATGCTCGACGCGGGCGTGCACTTCGGTCACCAGACTCAGCGCTGGAACCCAAAAATGAAACCTTACGTTTACACAGATCGCGGCGGGATTCACATTATCGATCTTCAAAAATCTGTTGTCAGCGCGCGCGCAGCTTATGATTTCGTAAAAGAAACTGCAGCAACCGGCGTAAAAGTCATCTTTGTTGGAACAAAGAAACAAGCGATCGAGCCTATCCGTGAAGCGGCTGAGAAATCAGGTCAGTTCCACGTTACTAAGCGTTGGCTTGGCGGAACTTTAACTAACTTCCAAACTGTTAAAGCATCTATCGACCGCTTAAAGCGCATCGATCAAATGCGTGAAAAAGGCGAGATGGAGTTCTTCTCTAAAAAAGAACGCGCTCGTATGGAGAAAGAATACATTAAGTTGAACGAATATCTCTCTGGTATCCGTGACATGAAAGATGCTCCAGGCCTTATGTTCGTTGTTGATTTAAACAAAGAGCACATCGCAGTAGCTGAAGCTCGTCGTCTTGGAATCCCTGTTGTAGCGATTGCAGACACGAACGTTGATCCTGAAATCGTAGATTACCCAATTCCTGGTAACGACGATGCAATTCGCTCGATCAAACTTTTTGCAAACATGGTTGCTGATGCATTCCTTGAAGGCGCAAAAGAGTTCGAAGCATCTCGACGCAATTCGGTCGATAAGCAAGAAAAAGAAGAGAAAAAGGTTGAAGAGAAACCTACTCGCGAAAAAGCTTTCTCAGCTGCTGGCCCAGCAGTGGTTAAGGTTTCTAAAGGTCGTAAACTTGTTGCTGCTGGAACTGCAGACGAAGTTGAAATCGAAATGGAACTTGAAGCGGGCGAAACTGAAAAAACTGAAGACACTGAAGAGACTCAAGAGTCGTAAAGTGATGGTGCCACCGGCTCTGCTGGTGGCTTCCTAAATATCTGCAAATCCCATAAATTTTACAAGGAATGAGACATGTCAATTTCTGCAAGTTTAGTAAAAGACCTAAGAGAAAAAACCAGCGCCGGAATGATGGACTGTAAAAAAGCTCTCGAAGAAACTAAAGGTGATTTCGAAAAAGCTGTTGATTGGCTTCGTACAAAAGGCCTTAGCAAAGCTGCTAAAAAATCTGACCGTGTTGCTGCTGAAGGTATGGTTGCTTCATACATTCACGCAGGTGGCCGCATCGGTGTTCTTCTTGAAGTTAACTCTGAAACCGATTTCGTAGCTCGTAACGAAGATTTTCAAAAGTTCGTGGCTGACATCGCCATGCACGTCGCCGCGATGAACCCTCAGTATGTTCGTGTATCTGACATCCCTGGTGATGCAGAAGCTCGTGAACGTGCAGTTCTTAAAGCAAAAGCTTTAGAAGAAGGCAAAAAAGCTGAATTCTTAGATAAGATCTTAGACGGTCAAATCAAGAAATGGGCTGCTGATATCTGTTTACTTGATCAAAAGTTCGTAAAGAACCCAGATAAAACTGTTGAGGAAATGCTCACAGGCCTTATCGCTAAAATCGGAGAAAACATCGTGATCCGTCGCTTTGTTCGTTGGGAACTTGGTGAAGGTATCGAAAAGAAAACTAATGATTTTGCTGCCGAAGTTGCGGCTGCGGCAAAAGGGTAAGCGATTGGCCTCACCAACCGCCACACCTTATAAACGCATTCTTCTTAAACTGAGCGGCGAAGCCTTAGCGGGCGACGCCAATCAGGGGATTAACACCGATATCATCTTTCAAATCGCGCAGGACGTGGGCACGGCTCACGCCTTGGGTGCCGAAATCGGAATAGTGATTGGTGGAGGCAACATCTTTAGGGGCGTTGCTGCTTCAGCAAAAGGTATGGACCGAGCAAGCTCTGATTACATGGGTATGCTCGCAACCGTTATCAATGCTTTGGCTCTCCAGGACGCACTTGAAAAGCAAAATATTGCGACTCGCGTTCAATCGGCTATTGGAATGGCTGAAATTGCCGAACCTTATATTCGTAGAAAAGCCATTCGCCACCTGGAAAAGGGTCGCATTGTTATCTTCGCAGCCGGTACGGGAAATCCTTATTTTACGACTGACACAGCGGCAGCTCTAAGAGCTATGGAAATCAACGCTGACGTTATTATGAAAGCTACAAAAGTAGATGGAATCTACGATAAAGATCCTAAAAAACACGCCGATGCAGTTAAATTTGATGAGATTAAGTATATCGACGTTTTAAATCGCGGTTTACAAGTTATGGATTCTACTGCGATCAGCTTGTGTATGGACAACAAACTCCCCATTATTACTTTTAACCTAACAGAAAAAGGTAATATCGCCCGCGTTGTAAAGGGCGAAAAAATTGGAACCACAGTAAGATAAGTTAGTAAGTTACTGGTTAGACTATTTTGAAGGAAGAGGTCACTGAATATGCTCGATGGAATTAAAAGCACAACCAAAGAAAATATGGAAAAAGCCGTTGTAGCGCTTCAAAACGAACTCAAAAAAGTTCGAACTGGCCGAGCTCAAGTTTCGATGCTCGACGGTATCAAAGTTAACTACTACGGAGCACCGACACCTTTAAACCAGGTTGCCGCCGTTTCTACTCCTGATGCGAAATCATTTTTGATTTCTCCTTGGGATGCTTCGGTTTTAAAAGAGATCGAACAAGCTATCGTAAAAAGCGATATCGGGATGACTCCACAAAATGACGGCAAAGTAATTCGCTTAAAAGTGCCTGAACTTACTGAAGCTCGCCGTAAAGACCTCGTTAAGAACATCAAGAAAATTGTTGAAGATGCTCGTGTTGCCGTTCGTATGTCTCGCCGTGAAGCGAACGACGAATTTAAAAAAGGTGCTAAGGACAAATTGATTTCTGAAGACGACCAAAAGCGCGGCGAAGCCGACATCCAGAAATTGACTGATGATTATATTGCCAAAATCGACAAGATTTCTGACGATAAAGAAAAAGAACTAATGACAGTGTAATGGGCTGCGGAAAGGCCCAAAGGCTTTTTCGAATTCGCTAGTGAGGTCTACTTTGAAATCTCGACTCCCAAAACATCTTGCCATCATTATGGATGGAAATGGCCGCTGGGCAAAGGCTCGGCACCATAATCGATTCTTCGGGCACGTAAGAGGCGCAAAGGCGGCAAAACGTATCATCGAAGAATCTTCTCGTTTGGGTGTCGAAAATTTAACTCTCTTTACTTTTAGCACCGAAAACTGGGAACGTCCCGAAACAGAAGTTTCTTTCCTTATGACTCTGTTAGCACGCCGGCTGCGCAGAGAACGCGCCCCTCTCATAAAAAACAACATCCGGTTTCGCTGTATTGGGGATTTAAATAAACTTCCCGCTTTGGTTCGTAGCGAAGTCGATAAAACAATTGAAGAAACCAAAAACTGTACGGGAATGAACCTTGTCTTTGCCCTGTCATACAGTGGACGCCAAGAGATCACTCAAACAGTTCAGGCTTTGGCTGAAAAAGTAAAGTCAGGCGAACTTCAGCCTCAAGACATCTCAGCCGAAATGTTTAGCCAGTCTTTGCCGTCTTCCTTTATTCCTGATCCTGATTTAATTATTCGAACGAGCGGTGAAAGCCGCATTTCGAACTTCTTTTTGTGGCAAGCCGCCTATTCCGAAATCTATATTAGTTCCAAAATGTGGCCTGACTTCGACGAAGTTGATCTCAGAGAAGCTTTAACTAAGTTTTCGAACAAAGAACGTCGATTCGGTAAAACCAGCGAACAAATCCAAATTTTGTCGGCTGTCGGCCAAGAGAGACTTTAATGAACAGCACGCTGGTGAGAGTTCTCTCAGCAGTCGTCGCACTCGTGATTCTCTTTGCAATCGCTTATTTTGCTGGTGTCGCCGGGCTCTTATACGTTGCTAGTTTCGCTCTGATATTGGGAATTTTTGAATTTACAAGAATGGCATTTCCTAAAGAAAGCACTCCCCGAATTATTCGTTTTACGATTCCGGCTTTTCTTTTATTTTTACTAGGGATCACTTTTTTAGGCGCTGAGAAGCGAATGGCCGTACTCGGTGTCTATTTAGCGATTTTTGTTTCTGTGTTTCTTTGGGTCTGTAGAGGCGCATATTCAAACGAACAAATTTTGAAGTGGTTTTCGAGCGCGTTTTTAGGTTTCGTTTATTTCGTTTTCTTTCCTTCATTCGCAATTAAGATTTTGCAAATGCAGCATGCGGCAGTTTGGTTTAGTTTTTTATTGTTGGTCGTTTTTGCTGGCGACACCTTTGCTTATTTTGGTGGTCGCTTTTTAGGTAAAAAGAAGCTTATGCCCGACATCTCACCTAAGAAAACCGTCGCCGGTGCATGGTCCGGTTTATTGGGTTCGATCATTTGCGGTGTTTTGTTGATGCTTTATTTAATGCCGCAGCTTCCCTGGTATATGACTGCGCTTTTTGCGCTCGTAAGCGGATTTGTTGCTCAATGTGGTGATCTTTTCGTATCTTTGGTGAAGCGCGTGGCGCAAGTGAAAGATTCCGGCGCTATTATGCCCGGCCATGGGGGCGTCTTGGATCGTCTCGACGGAATTTATATTGCGGCCCCGATTGTGTATTATTTTGCGATGGAATGGGCTGGTCTTCTTCCGCACTTCAGCTTCTAAGTTCAGTTTTCGACTTCGGTCCGGGCCAATTTCTCGAATGAATTCATTAAATTTCTGCCTTTCGCAGTGCGCTTTCGGTAGTATAATGAGCTATGGAAACAATTTTAAACAGTTTGAATTCGTTCGCATCTGGTGTTGGCCCTTTCTTTTTGCTTTTAGGCTTACTGATCTTTGTTCATGAACTAGGTCACTTTGCTGTCGCAAAATTTTTTAAAGTTCGAGTCGAGGTATTCTCACTTGGATTTGGTAAAAAGATTCTGCAATACCGAAAAGGTGACACTAACTACTGCCTTTCACTTATCCCATTAGGCGGATACGTAAAAATGTTCGGCGATGACCCTTCAGCCGTCATTTCTGATGAAGACAAGGCTCATTCGTTCTTACATAAACCAGTCGGACAAAGAGTCGCAGTGGTACTTGCTGGGCCCTTGATGAATTTGTTTTTTGCCTGCCTTCTCTTTATTTTGATCGCGATTGTCGGCGAAGAGGTCACGAGCTCGAAAATTGGTGACATCCAGCCTGCCACAGCGGCATACGATGCTGGTTTCCGTTCTGGCGATAAAATCCTCGCGGTCGGCGGAGAAGAAGTTCAGACCTGGGCTCAGGTCCAAGAACTGATCCAAAGTTCTGCCAACAAGACCTTAAACTTTAAGGTCGCTCGCGAAGCCGATGCAACTGAAGCCGAAATTGCTGTTCAACCCAAACTTGGCGACAACGAAAACATCCTTTCGACTTCTTCTAAAGTCGGTGAAATTCCAGGTCTTGCTCTTGAATCGCTTTCGTCTCTTTTAGGAATTGCTTCGCCAGATAGTATGGCCGCTAAGGCTGGTTTACAGCCGCTCGATTTGCTTCTAAAAGTTAACGGTAAGGATGTTAACTTTTTCCGCGAAGTTGAACCTACCCTACAAAAAGAAGTCGTACCGGGGTCAAAGCTTGAACTTGAAGTGCAAGCCTATAATTCAGAAGGTAAACAACTTCCGAAAAGAACTGTTACCCTCGATATTCCAGCTGACTTTGAAAAGACAGATGCTGTTGCAGCCTCACTCGGTATCGAATCAGCAGGACTCTACCTATTTAAGGTAAAACCAGACTCGCCTGCTGGCAAAGCTGGCTTAGTGACAGGAGATAGAATTGTCTCTGTAGATGGTGCCACTTTAAAAGAATGGCCCGAGTTAATTGAAAAAGTTAAGAACTACAACCCCTCTCAGCGCGGGATGGAGTTTACTTACTTACACGAAGGCAAAACCAAATCTTCGACAATCGTTCCAGAACTTACCGAGCTGATGACAGCCAAAGGGCAAGAAGAGAAAAGGTATACCGTCGGGATCGTGTCTGGTTATTTGCATACTCCAGCACCACCGGTCCTTTATAAAATCACCGATCCAGTTGAAGTGGTAAAAGTCGGAGTTCAGAAGACAGGCGAGTGGACCGGAATGCTCGTGATGGGTATTGTCCGTCTTGTTCAAGGCGACGTGTCCGTTAAGAACATCGGCGGGATCCTTACGATTGGCCGCTTTGCTTTTCATTCTTTTGAAGCTGGGTTAACTCACTTCTTAAAGATGATGGCGATCATCTCTCTGAATCTTTTTATCATCAACTTACTCCCCGTTCCTGTTTTAGATGGCGGACACTTAGTGTTTTACACAATTGAAGCTATTAAGGGTGCACCACTTAGCCTGCGTAAGGTTGAGATGGCTCAGCAGGTCGGATTGGTGATCTTAGTCAGTCTTATGATTTTCTCTTTCTACAACGACATTAATAATCTTTTCTTCTCGGGCTGGTAAATGAAGCTTCTGGCGATTGAAACCAGCTCGCCAAGAGGAAGTCTTTGTCTCTGCGAAATCGAAAACGGCAAAATTAAAGACCTCACTCAAACGGAATGGGAAAAGCAAAGCTCCCATTCCGAAGTCATTTCAGAATTATTTTTAGAATTACTCAGACAAAGGTCGTGGTCGCCTCAAGATCTTACGCATATCGTAACGGGGATTGGACCTGGAAGTTTTACGGGTATCCGAGTGGGTTTAAATTTTGCGAAATCTTTGGCTTACGGTCTTGAGCTTCCGCTGTTACCCGTGAACTCACTTGAAGTGCTTTCAGTCACTTCAAAAAATCGACCTGAACCCACTCTGTGTATTGTAAACGCCTTTAAAAACCAAATCTTTGCAGCTACTTACAAGGGTCAGGAGCTTAAGCC
>CAZDFM010000046.1:0-10263 GCA_964504465.1 uncultured Pseudobdellovibrionaceae bacterium
TTGTAATCAAAAGGCGGAATTCTGTAGAAGTTAAATAAACCTGCTCCATGCTTTGACGGCTACCGATGAGAACTTTTTGTTGAAGGCGGTGAATCTCGATGCCTTCCCAACGTAGAACGTCTTGTGAACCAGTCTTAGTTCGCATTTTTCTTAAACGAGAATCAATGCGCGCTTTGAGCTCGATCGGATCAAACGGTTTGCTTACATAGTCATCTGCGCCCAATGAAAAACCGAGTACTTTGTCTGCAACAGTGTCTTTGCTCGTCAGAACCATAACTTCTGGAACTTGATCTGTTTGGAGAGAGGCAAGCCATGACAAAATTTGTAAACCGTCACCATCAGGGAGACCTAAATCTAGAAGAACAAGATCATACCTATCACTTCGAAGAGCCTTTAATCCGCTCTGTAGGCTCGTCACCCAGTGGATGTCTGCCTCGGGATTCTTAAATCGATTTATGAGTTGATAAATTTCTTCGGTGTCTTCGATCAGTAGAATTTTTTGCATAAATAACCCCGTTCGCTGCATTTTTAATAAGTTTCAATAACCGAAAGTTAACATTAAGATAATTCAAACTCGAAGCGTTATGATGTGAAGCTATTGTTGAAAAATGTGTAGAAACATTCACAAGTCATGTGCCCCTTTTAGTTGCCTTCTAGCTGTGGCAAACTGATAGCAGGTACCCATGTTTAAAAAACTTATAGAGTTATTCCTCAGTCTAAGAAGCAGTTCGCTTTTTCAGCTCCGTAGGGCTTCATTTTCTACGCAGCGGTTAAAGGGGCGTTTCCTCGTGGTTTCGCTCTTAGGAATGCTCGTTCTCGGGTCCCTGTCTTTAATTGGCTTCTTAATCCAAAGTTATGCGCTCCAACAACAAGAAAGTTTGCAGACCTTTCATTCCATTGTGAGCAAACAAGTTGGCACTGTTCAGAAAATGGCATTGCTTGCAGAAGAACTTAAGGCTGGCGATCTGAACGCGACGAAACGCAGTGCACTTCTGCAGCGTTTTAGAATGAACTTTCAAGAATTAAAAGAATCTAAGGGTGAGCTTCGTAAATGGATTAACACTTATAGTCCATACAGTTCGGGATCGACGGATCTTTTAAAATCAAGCGGGCTCGAAGAGCAAATCAGTTCTTACTTAGCAACCGCCGAAACCATCACTGATACCGGACCCTATTCGCCTGAAGCTGTACGGGCACAAGCAGAGCGTTTTACTCACAGGGTGCGAACCGATTTAGTGGATGTGCTCAACATTGTATTGGTTCAGATCGTCAATGAGGCCAATAGCAAAGCTCAACTTTTAAAATGGACCAGTTATTCGGTTGTAGCCCTGGTCTTCTGTTCAGCGCTTCTGTTGTGGCTTCTTGTGTTTAGTCCGATGTTCAAAACAATTTTAATTCAGCAAGAAAGTTTGGTGGATGCCGTCTATCGTGCCGAAGCCGCGTCACGGTCAAAGACTGAATTCTTGGCCAACGTAAGCCACGAGATTCGCACTCCCATGACGGCCATTTTAGGTTACGCCGAAGTGCTCGAGGCGCAGCAAGAAACAAAACCCGAAGTTCGGCAGGCGTTTCAGGTTATTAAAACAAATGCGAACCACTTGATGCGTCTAATTGATGATATTTTGGATGTGTCAAAGATCGAAGCGGGCGGCGTAGAGGTCTCTTCTGAAAAGGTGGATCTTGAGCAAGTCATTCGTGAAGTGCACTCACTCCTTTACGTAAAGGCCGAGCAAAAGGGGATCTACCTCAGGTTTTCGGCTCAAGGCTTGGTACCGAAGTTTTTTAAAAGCGATCCTGTCAGGCTTAAACAAATTCTTTTTAACGTTATTGGGAACGCCATCAAATTCACGGACAAGGGTGGCGTGCGAGTGCTCATCACGTATCGAGCCGACGATGAACTCTCTTCGGGAGTCTTACAGTTTTTGATTAAAGATACGGGGTGCGGAATACCAGCCGATCAAATCAAGCGCCTCTTTCGACCCTTTACTCAAGTGGACACCACTTCAAGGCGACATCACGGAGGCACGGGACTGGGGCTGGTGCTTTCAAAACGCTTAGCTGTCATGCTAGGCGGTGACGTGAGCATCATAGAGTCAGGCGTAGATTCTGGAACGACCTTTGCGATTACCATTGATCCAGGAGAGGTCGGGCCGCTTGAATCAATGGCCTCGCTGGCAGTTCTTCAGGCACCCAAGTCCGCGCACACCAAAGATGCGCTTGTGAATAATTTCTTGAGTAATGCCAAGATTCTCGTCGTGGATGATGCCGTCGAAAACTGCAATCTGTTTAAGATCTATCTTGAAAAAGCTCGGGCAGAAGTCGACGTCGCCTACAACGGAAACGAAGCTTTGGAGCGCACGCTTGAGAAAGATTACGACATTATCTTTTTGGACCTCCAAATGCCCGGCAAAGACGGTTTTGAAGTATTAAAAGAGCTCCGAAGCCGCTCGTTTAAAAAGCCGATCATCGCACTGACGGCGCACGCGATGCCAGAAGAGCGTCAGAAAACTTTAAGTTATGGCTTTGACGAACATGTTTCTAAGCCAGTTTCGGCGGATAAGCTGGTCTCAACGGCTCTGCGATTTCTTTGAATTGCGAGACCATCTTAGTAAGCTAAAACCTTACCCTTTTTGATCGAAAATTGCGCGAGTTGATTTGAACTTGCTCCGTCCACGACGAGATAACTTCCGTCTGGAAGGTGACCGAGTTCAAAATCAATGACTTGGTTTTTAAAACTCAGGGCGCACATGCCTGATGAGCGCCCTGCCTTGTGGTAGAGCTCGATAATTCCGGTCGTTTCTTGAACCACGGCTTTTTGAGCAGTGGGTTCGTAGCATTGTGCGCCATATTCTACCTCTGCCGTCAGGCTGGTACCTGCTTCTAAATCCTGCGTAATCTGCAGGATCTGTTCGACAGGGACGGATTGCTCAGCCCAAGAGTAGAGGGAGAAGGCGACAAAAATACCTGAG
The DNA here is from genome assembly GCA_964504465.1 of uncultured Pseudobdellovibrionaceae bacterium. GTDB lineage: Bacteria > Bdellovibrionota > Bdellovibrionia > Bdellovibrionales > UBA1609 > CAZDFM01. Next base: position 2,970 of record CAZDFM010000046.1, read on the forward strand.
AATATCAAACTCCAGCTTTTCATAGTTGTTAACTTCCTGCCGGTTCTAATTCGAGATTAAGCCTTTCAGCGGCAGAGGCAAGAGTACGCTTTTTGTCTCGGGCGCTTTGCGTGTGGAGATCACGGGTTTTGGTTACTTGTCGGCGAATCTGCTTAATAAAGATTTCTTTGCATCTTTTAAAGGCAGCAAATGCATTACTCGCGCGGGCTTTTGAAAACAATTTTTTTGAAAAAACCGAAGATTCCATTTCCGTTTCAAAAAGGCCTGCTTCCGTACGCTTTAAAAAAACTCTGAGAATAGTGTTACGAGGGGCTAGGCCCTCAATTTTTTCGAGGTCTCGCTGTATTTTGTCTTCAAAGCCTGGATTTAAACGGACATTTGAGGACACTGTGAGTATGGCCATTATGATTACCTCCTTAGTTCTGTGATAGAGCTTCAGCTTGCCAGAAAGAGAGGGTCCCCACCTGTACGCGGCTTGGAGATATGGTTAAGAAATCATCACTCTCAAAACGCTTTCAGACGCGCCTCGACGAAGGCCGTAAAGTTGACACTTCTGGACGTGTCGAGTTAACCCTACACTGCACTCATTTCGTTAAAAAGGAGCCCTCGTGAAAAAGCACCAGGTTAGAGTTTATCCATCTAAAGAGCCTCTTCAGCGCGAAGATCAACTTGCGTGGAAAATGGCCAAAGTTGCAACCGACAACACTCCCATTAAAGCTGATGTTCTTGATATGATCATTAACCGCATTATTGACAATGCTTCGGTTGCGGTTGCCTCAGTAAACCGTCGACCTGTTGCGAATGCTCGTTCTCAAGCCTTAACTCATCCTCGGACGGGTGGCGCTACAGTTTTTGGAATGCCGAATGACCAAACATTTTCTCCTGAGTGGGCGGCATGGGCTAACGGAACTGCGGTTCGCGAGTTAGACTTTCATGACACATATTTGGCGGCTGATTATTCACATCCTGGAGACAATATTCCACCCATCTTAGCGGTGGCTCAGACAAAAAATATCGACGGCAAAAATTTGCTGCGTGGTTTAGTCACAGGCTACGAACTCCATATTAACTTGGTAAAAGGCATCTGCCTTCATAAACACAAAAAAGATCATATTGCGCATCTTTGCCCTGCACAGGCTGCAGGAATAGGGACCATGCTCGGACTTTCGACTGAAGTGGTTTACCAAGCAATTCAACAAGCTGTTCACGTGTCGTTTACGACTCGTCAGTCGCGCAAAGGTGAGATCTCTTCTTGGAAGGCTTATGCTCCGGCTCACGCGGCAAAGCTTGCGATTGAGGCCGTTGATCGCTGCATGCGCGGCGAGGGTGCTCCTTCTCCCATTTACGAAGGAGAAGATTCTGTTATCGCTTACATGCTCGACGGAAAAGAAGGACGCTATGAAGTTCCACTTCCCGGAGACGGCGAAGAAAAACGCGCTATCTTAGAGTCTTACACAAAAGAGCACTCGGCTGAATATCAGTCTCAAGCTCTTATTGATTTAGCTTTTAATCTCCGCACAAAAGTTAAAGATTTTGATCAGATAAAAGAAATCGTCATCCATACTTCTCACCATACACACTACGTGATTGGAACTGGAGCGGGTGATCCTCAAAAGATGGATCCAAAGGCTTCTCGCGAAACTCTTGATCACTCGATCATGTATATTTTCGCGGTGGCATTACAAGATGGTAAATGGCATCACGTCGACTCTTACGCACCTGAAAGAGCGCAACGTCCGGACACTGTTCGTTTGTGGCACAAAATTCGAACCGTTGAAGATCCTAAGTGGACAGAAGCTTACCATAATCCTGATCCTGACAAAAAAGCCTTCGGTGCCCGAATTGAAATCATCATGAATGATGGCTCTGTAGTTTCAGACGAACTTGCGCGAGCAAACGCTCACCCCGCGGGAGCAAAACCGTTTAAGCGCAAAGACTACATCCGAAAGTTTGACACACTCACTGACGGAATTATCACCGGTGAAGAGCGCAATCGCTTTATCGGCTTAGTTGAGAATTTGACCGAGTTGTCGGCGCAAGAAGTAAAACTCCTCAATGTGCAAATTCCGCTTTCAAAGCTCATTCAAAATACTCGAGATGAGAAAGGTATTTTTTAATGCTCTTCAAAGTTAAAACTCCAGAAGAAAAACGAAAAGCCTTCGCTGAGGGTCTTAAATCTGGAAAACTTTTACGTTTTCCAGGAGCTTTTTCTCCTCTCGTGGCTCAGCTAATTGAAGATATTGGCTTTGATGGAGTTTACATTTCGGGTGCGGTTTTATCGAATGATTTAGGTTATCCCGATATCGGCTTAACGACCTTGACTGAGGTCAGTCAGCGCGGGCGCCAAATTGCTCGCGTAACGAATTTACCCTCGATCATCGACATTGACACAGGCTTCGGTGAACCGATGAATGCTGTTCGCACTATCGTGGAACTGCATGAACTTGGCCTCTCGGGCTGCCATATTGAAGATCAAGTTAATCCAAAACGCTGTGGTCACTTAGATAACAAAGGTATAGTTGAAGTGTCGGCCATGACACAAAAAGTGAAGGCCGCTGCCGATGCTAAGCGAGATCCCAATTTTATTTTGATTGCACGAACAGATGCGCGTGCATCTGAAGGTCTTGATAAAGCGATTGATAGAGCAAAAGCTTATATTGATGCCGGCGCGGATATGATTTTTCCAGAAGCGCTCGAAAACGAAAAAGAGTTCGAAGCTTTTCGAAAAGCCGTCAAGGTTCCACTTTTGGCGAACATGACTGAGTTCGGAAAATCGAAATTGCTTTCGACAAGCACGTTAGAGTCATTAGGTTTTAATCTCGTGATTTATCCTGTGACGAGCCTAAGGCTTGCAATGAAATCTGTTGAAGACGCGTTCCGCACGTTAAAAGCGGAAGGCACACAAGAAGGTCTTCTCGATAAAATGCAACATCGCAAGCGTCTTTATGAATTAGTTAAATACGAAAAGTACAACGAGTTCGATCAGAGTGTTTATAATTTTTCTTTGAAAAAGTAATGGTAAAGAGGGAGGCCTAAATGGCAGAAGCTTCAGATATTAAAAAAGGTTTGGATGGAGTTGTGGTCGACGAGACGGCAATTTCAAAGGTGATGCCCGAGATTAACTCTCTTGTGTATCGAGGTTACCCGGTTCAAGACTTAGCTGAGAACTGCCGTTTTGAAGAAGTGGCCTACTTGCTTCTCAATGATGATCTCCCCAATGCAAGTCAGCTCAAAAAGTTTGAAGAGCTTGAACGCAGCCGCCGTGACATTAGTGCCAACATGGTTGAAGTAATTAAAAAGTTTCACCCCAAATGTCATCCTATGGACTCGATTCGTACTGCAGTTAGTTTTTTAGGAGCTGAGAACTCACAGCACTGGGACGAAGAAATTTCGCAAAAAGAAGCTCGTGCGATGGATTTGCTCGCAAAAATTCCGACAATGATCGCGGCAGATTTTAGAGTGAAAAAAGGCAAACCTGTTATCCCACCAGATAAGAGTCTCCCATTCTCTGAAAACTTTTTTAAAATGTGTTTTGGCGAAGTGCCTTCAAAAGAAGTTATCAAGGCTTTTGATGTTTCGTTGATTCTTTATGCAGAACACAGCTTTAACGCTTCGACTTTTGCAGCTCGAGTAATTGCGTCGACAACTTCTGATTTGTACTCAGCAGTAGTCGGTGGGATCGGAGCTCTTAAAGGACCACTTCACGGCGGAGCCAACGAACAAGTTATGCACATGATGCTTGAAGTTGGGGATCCAGACAAAGCGCGTGATTGGATGCTTAAGGCGCTCACTGACAAGCGTAAGATCATGGGATTCGGTCATCGTGTTTACAAAAGCGGCGACTCTCGTGTTCCTACGATGAAGAAATACACTGCCAAGATGGCCGAAGTTGCAGGTGGCCAAAAATGGATGAAGATGTATGACGAATTAGCTCAAGTGATGCTTGAGAAAAAGAACATTCATCCCAATTTAGATTTTCCTGCTGGTCCCGCTTATTACATGATGGGCTTTGATATCGATTTCTTTACGCCTATCTTCGTCATGAGCCGTATCACGGGTTGGTCGGCGCACGTGATTGAACAAGCTAAGGCCAATCGTTTGATTCGTCCTCTGTCAGCTTACAATGGAAAAGGTGAGCGAAAGGTAGTGGGTCTTTCTAGCCGGTAGGCTATTAAGATCTGATTAAAGCGAGTTCAGCCTGAGTAGCTAAAGGGCATCTGAGCAGAACACTTGCCAGATGTCCTGAAATCCTCCTTAAATTCTAATAATTCTTGAGAGATTCTCGAAGGCTCTGTAGATTTAAACGGTGTCTGCATCTCATTTAAGTTTTTTTTCTGTCCTGGTTTTTAGCCTCGTTGTCAGCAACTCGGCTTGTTCTGCGCCTCCAGTGAGCGCTTCTTCAAATGCTGCGTCTGCAACTTCGGCGCAAGCCAAGAACGGACCAAGTACCGAGGACATCGAGGCCGCAGCGTCTAAAAAACCACCTTCTCAAGATTTGATTCAAGTTTGTGCCGACTGGTTGGGAAAACTTCCAGATAAAAAAACTTTGGCTAAAGGTGCGATCGAAGACAATTTAAAAATCTGCAAGGCAGCTCAGCAACTACCCGAGTGCCACAGTCATAATAATATTCCGATTGTGCACTTTGACCGAAAAGGCGCACGCGAGAATCCCGAAAAGATTTTGGTGTTTGGTTTAATCCATGGCGACGAATATCCAAGTGGAGCAGTAGCGCGTGCGTGGACTGAGCGTTTACTTGAAATCGATCCGCGAAATGAATGGCGATTGATTCCTATTTTAAACCCAGACGGAATGAAAAATCGGACACGAGTAAATGGACGGGGAGTGGACATCAACCGCAACTTTCCATCTGAAGACTGGAATACTTTGGCAGAAAAATATTGGAAAACTAAAACCAATTCAGATCCTCGCCGCGCTCCGGGGCCCACTGCAAACTCTGAAATTGAAACTCAATGCGCGATTAAACATATCGAAGAATTTAAGCCCGATTTAATTATTTCGATCCACACACCTTACGGTGTTCTGGATTTTGACGGACCGAAGCTGAGTTTCCCAGAGTTCCAAGGATTGCCATGGGTGTCTTTAGGTACTTTCCCGGGAAGCTTAGGTCGCTATATGTGGACGGACCGCAAAGTGCCTGTACTCACTATCGAACTTAAGCACGATTTAAAGTCGGCACTCCAAAACTTCGACGAACTCCAAGACATCTCGGGCCAGGTCGCCCTCAAAATTCGTCGCCAACAACCACACTCTCAAGTTCAGTAACTCCCCCCACAGATCTGTGTAAAAAAAGGCACCCCCGTGCCGGGGATGGGTGGGGTAAGGCTATTTCCCCTTTGTCGGGAGACGCCCTCCAGGCTTGCTGCGAGTTAATACGGCATCCATGCCGTCGCAGACTCCCGCCAAAGGGAAAATAACCTCACCCCACCCATCCCCGGAACGGGACCTTTTTTTAAAAAATTGGGAAGAAGTTCCGAACTTGAAAAAGTTCAATCCAAGAATTCATTTATGTTTTATTGGCCGCTCGGAAATTAATAAAAATTTGAAGCTTAAGAGAGCAATGAAATTGAGGAATTATTTTTAGCGAATTCTCGTTTGTAGTATCTTTTTAAAAAACCTTCGTTCCGAAATTGGGCTTGGGGATACTTACCCTTTGTTGGGACCTCTGCGGCCGCATGGATGCGGTACCCATCCGCAGTGAGCCACGATGGCGTGTCCCAACAAAGGGTAAGTATCCCCAAGTTCAATTTCGGGGACGTAAGCTTCGTTTTTTAAAATGGAGATCTGCGGAGGAGGAAGCGCGACTAGGGCTGGGCCGTAGCTTCTTTGCTGGCTCTGTGTTGGATGAATTCGTTTAAGAAATTCAGTGTTCCGTATTCGATGCGGCGGTGATTGTTGACGACTTTGAAGACGTGAAGTTCGTTGCCTTGTTGAGCGATAAGGGTTCTAAATTCGCCAAATGGTTTTCCGATAGTTTTTACTTCAAGCATGTTCCATTCGCGAATGTGCGAGTCCGAAAACATTTTTACGCCGGCGTTGCCAAGACTCGGGACGAGGCCTTTTAAAATGAGGCTGACGACTAAGTTTCCATAGGTAGGATTTTTTGAGAAATCATGAATTACCGAAGGGCTAAAGAACACCTGACTGTTTGAGAAGCTTGAGGTGTTAATGCCAATTGCGGTTTCGACTGGGATTTTCTCGACGTGTCCCAAGTAAAGCGCGAGAGGTGAGCCCTGCTGGAGCGAGCCATAGTCTTCTTCTCGGCGAACGATGTGTCGCTCTAAGCTGCTGAGCTCAGTCATGATGCTGACTGCGGTATCCGCAAGTGCAGGTCCTTCTTGGTCAAATCTTGCGATTAGTTTTTCGGCGCGCTCAAGAAGCCGTAGAATTTTTCGGTCTGTGAGAGTGTCCCCCAGAACTTCCGCTCGTGTCGAAAGCTGAAGAGCAAAAGTTTGAAGTTGCACCAAGCTTGATAAGAAGGGAGAGATGGCGACTGTCGCGTCCTGGTTCTGAGTTTGGGACGGAATGAGAGCGGCAGAACAAATTTCATTCTCGGCCAGGGCAGGCAACTCACAGAGGGCGAATAAGATGCATAAGAATTTAAAAATGGACCGAAAGTTCATGTGCCTACCTCTTACTATCGCCAGTGCCAAACACAACAATTAGGGGTGGGAATGATCATGGGCAACTGCATGTTCATGAACGTGAGAGTGAGCGGCGGCTGATTTTCCGTGGACATGGCAAGCCCGAATGTTCAGGAGATGGGCCGTCGCCAGTAAAAGTCCGCCAAGGACATTAATCACAAGAGAGAGTGAAGGTTCGACTTCGTGTAGGTGGTTGTCCGCAACGATATCAAAAATGATGTTGAGGAAAATAAGTCCACAACCGAGACCGCCCAAGGCCAAAATAAATGACTTATTATGATGGCGGAATCCTTGTCTCAGACTCACGAATGCAACCGGGGCAGCCAAAATAAAAATTCCGATGTGGAAAGGTAAATGCCAGTCCGTTAAAAGCTCGACGAAAGGAGCAAAGGTCAAAAGTAGGGGGAGGGCTAGACAATGAACCAGGCAGAGGGTCGAGACGCCGATTCCAATGCGGTCGAGTTGGAAATGGGAATGTTGATGGGCGTCTGACATGGGCCACAAGATAGTGAAGTTGGCCGCATCGCGCAAGTTATAAGTGTGGAACATGGAAAATCGGAAGAATCACCCTGGTTCTCTTAACTTAACTGGGTATCATTCCGATAAATCTAGGGTCGGGAGAATTTAAATG
>CAZDFM010000047.1:0-2351 GCA_964504465.1 uncultured Pseudobdellovibrionaceae bacterium
AGGCTAGGCCTTACATCATAGAAAAGCGTTCTTAAGCTAAACAAAGGATGTTGTTATGCCCATGATGTTTTCTACTCAAATCGTTAAAACACCTTCAAAAAATTTCTATCAACGCTGGTTTCCGAAAGTTGGAGTTAGTGTCGATTGGGCCGGCCTCACATGTTGCCTACAGCTTAAACCCGAAGGCCTTAGTATTGGTCTCGATGAGTCGCCTAAATCTAAGTTAGAGCGTCTTAAGTTTTTACCGCGTTCGAGTTTTTCATTTCAAATGAGCAAATTTAATTTGAACGCAAAATTAGCGCCCACCAGTGAAACTCTTTCGAACCTTAAGGGCAAAGAGTTAAAATGGCCGAACTTCATGGAAGTCTTCCAGCAACAACTTGAAGAGGTAAAAACCTCAGAAGAAGTTTGGGATAAACTCAACAAGACTAAAATTGCAAAATCAGCTAAACCCGAACTTACAGCTTAATCTGTTTCAGTCAGAAATTTCTTAAGAGGCGGACGTTCAGGCACTTTTGGAGTCCGCTCTCCAATTCCCACAAATAAACAGCCGACGACTTCAATTTTGTCAGAATCAATTCCCAGAGCCTTTGCTGTTTTTTCTTTAAATACAAAGCCACTCGTAGACCATTTACTGCCGATTCCCTGCTCCCACAGATAGAGCGAGGCGATCTGAACACTGCATGCAAGTGTCGCGTAATCTTCTTTTGCACGATCTTTGTCAGAGTCTCTCTTTTGCCCTAGAAAAATTATCTCCGCTGGATTTAGAATTTTTTGTCGAACTGACTCTTTCATACTCGCCGACAAAGGACCTTTTTTCTTTTCTGTCGCGTCCACCATGATATCAGCGATTTTTAAACGCGCCTTGGGCCCTACCCGATAGTATGCCCATGGAAAAGTTAACTTGTGGTTGAGTGCCCAAAGGCTCAGTTCCAGGGCTTTTTCAACAGTTGACCATTCAACGCTGAGGGCTTTGTAATCATGAATTGTGCGGCGCTCACGGATGAGATTTTCAAGCTTAAGTGACATGCTTAATATTTAGCTTCTTTTACTGATTCAGGCAATTGTGATAGCGTCTTTCACATACTTTCTCGAAAGAATTCTGTTAAGGGTTAGCAATATGAAACGTGTGCTGTTTGTTTGTCTTGGAAATATCTGCCGCTCTCCTGCCGCTGAAGGTGTACTTCAGAAATTTATCGAACGTGACGAGCTGACTCACCTTATCGAGCTCGATTCTGCTGGTACGTCAGCGCACCACGAAGGAGAGCCCGCAGACCACCGGATGCGATTAGCCGCTCAAAGCCGCGGCTATGACCTCACAAGTCTTTCGCGCCCGTTTCGAACTGAAGACCTTAAGAACTTTGACTATATCCTCACAATGGACTCTCAAAATTTTCAGGATATTTGTGATGAAGATCCAGAACAAACCTATCGCTCTAAAGTAATTCCGATGGTGAAGTACTGCAAACTTCATAAGTTGGTCGGAGTGCCTGACCCATATTATGGAGGAGAACAGGGCTTTCACCACATTCTCGATATTTTAGAAGACGCCTGCGAAAACTTCTTAGTCGAACTTAAAAAAGATCTAGGCCTTAAAAAATGACAGCCAAAGAAGTAAAATCACAAACTCAACTCGCAGGAGGAAGTATTTGTGAAACTTCGTTAATCGAAACGGTCACAGGTGAACGTTTGGTTGAGAAAAAAATCTTAAAATTAGTCCCTAATATGTTTCAGCAAGAAGCAAAAGGACTCAAAGCTTTAAGAGATTCAGGCTGCATTAAAACTCCCCAAGTTTTATCCGTAAGCGACACCTTACTCAAGCTTGAGTACATTTCTACCGAAGAACCCTCCGAAATATTTTGGAGAAAGCTAGGAGAAAATTTAGCTCACCTTCATCAATCCAAAGTTCCGCAGCTTGGATTAGATTCTGACAACTTTATTGGACTGACTCCGCAAAAAAATACGCCTTATGTAAATTTCGAAGGCCAACAAGACTGGATCGATTTTTTTTGGGTTTATCGCATCGAATTTCAGCTCGAGCTTCTTAGTCAGAAAAACGTGTCTCAACAGCTGTTGCCATTATTCGAAAAAGCCAAAGACACTATCTTTTTAAAGCTAAGCAAAGCCGAAGAAGAACCCTGCCTCCTCCACGGAGATCTCTGGAAGGGCAATGTGCTTTGTGGAAAGGCTCAAACCCCTTACCTCATTGATCCCGCCATCTATTATGGGCATCGTGAAGCCGACCTCGCAATGACTCAACTTTTTGGTGGATTCCCATTTGTGTTTTTTGAGAGTTACCAATCGGTTTATGCACTCAAACCTGGTTGGCCCGAGAGGTTAAAAATTTATCA
>CAZDFM010000047.1:2361-10141 GCA_964504465.1 uncultured Pseudobdellovibrionaceae bacterium
GGAATCTTTTCGGAGATTCCTATTCGACACAAGTTTACAACACTTTAAAGGGACTGTGAGGCTCCTATGGACCGCTTTAACGCTTTATTCTCTAAATTTGATGAAAATAAAAAGCTACAAACCGAGCTTCAAGAATTATCCGAAGCGGAACTACCACGCTTCGACGATGAAGTTTTAATTCAGTCCGAGTACTCTAGTTTGAATTACAAAGACGCCCTAGGCGTCACTGGCCAGGGTAAGATATTTAAATCTATGCCTATGATTGGCGGAATCGATGTTGCCGGCTCGGTCCTGAGTTCTTCGAACAAAAAATTTAAGACTGGCGACAAAGTTTTGGTTACGGGTTGCGGACTCGGCGAAGATTCATTCGGTGGCTATAGTGAAAAAGTGCGAGTCCCCGCTTCGTCCGTCATTCCACTTCCAAGCGGTTTCACGACTAAACAAGCCATGATCATTGGGACAGCTGGCTTTACGGCAGCTCTTTGCTTATGGCGTTTCCAAAAGAATGATCAGACACCCGAAATGGGACCTATATTGGTGACCGGTGCTAGCGGAGGCGTCGGAAGTTTTGCAATTCAACTTTTTAGCCGATCCGGATTTAAAGTTATCGCGGTATCAGGAAGAAAAGAGCATTATGAATATTTAAAAAACTTAGGCGCCAGTGAATGCCTGAGTTTTCATGAACTCGGCTTTGGCAGTCGCCCCCTAGAAAGCGTAAAATTTGGAGGAGCCGTCGACAATGTGGGAGGAGAATTTTTATCCCAAATTCTGCGACACATACAGCTTTGGGGTAATGTCGGCAGCATCGGCCTCGCGGGAGGCGCAGAATTCACCTCGACCGTGATGCCGCATATTCTACGAGGCGTGAGCATCCTTGGGATTAGCTCTAATAACTGTACCCGCACTGTGCGCGAACAAATTTGGCAAAATTTTGCAGGAAAATGGAATCACGTCGATTTCGAAAAAATCCTAACTCAGACTATTCGTCTTGAAGAAGTACCCCAAAACGCCAAAAAGCTCCTCAATCGGGAGCTTTTTGGGAGAGTCATTGTAAAATACTAAGCTTGTAATTTAGCCTTCGAGTAAACTTCGAAGCATCCAAGCTGTTTTTTCATGAAGTTGAATACGTCCAACTAAAAGGTCTGCACTCGCTTCATCGTTCGCAGCTTCGGCATCAGGAAAGCCTTCGCGCGCAGTACGAATCACGGCCTCGTGTGCTTCAACAAGAGCTTTGATCATATCTCTTGCAGAAGGAACGCCTTCTTCTTCTTTAATTGAAGAAAGCTCAACGAACTTCTTATAAGTTCCAGGTGCGGGCATTCCAAGAGCTCGGATTCTTTCTGCAATATCGTCAACGGCTACCGCCAATTCAGTGTACTGAGTTTCAAACATTGTATGCAAAGTTTGAAACATCGGGCCCGTGACGTTCCAGTGGAAATTATGAGTCTTTAGATACAAGGTATAGCTATCTGCCAAAAGCTTAGAGAGATGCTCCGCAACTTTGACTCTTTGACCTTCGGGAATTCCGATATTGATCTTCATATTCATAAATACTCCTCATTATTATAGACACTTTTCTTTTACTTTAATCCAAGTTACAGACAAAGATAGGACTAATCTGTGTAATAAAATACACTTTTTGAGAGGACCCACATGAAAAAACTCGTTTTAATTTTGGCACTTTTACCTGGTCTGCATTTGGCACCTCTTTTAGCTAAAGAAGTTAAAGTCGAAGTGAAAGGCATGCACTGCGGTGGCTGCGAAGGTCTTGTTGAAGAGGCGCTCGAGGCGGTGCCCGGAGTAACTAAAGTCAAAGCCCATTCTAAAAAGGGCTACGCTGTAATGTCTATGGCAGACGATGCTGCGGTTGATGAGGCCGTGATTAAAAAAGCCGTTACAACCGCAGGCAAACGCTACTCTGCCGGGAAAATATCGAAGTAATAATCTTCGCTACTTAGGCTTGCCTTCGGTTTTCTCTTCTAGCACTAAGTGTTTCTTGAAAAACTCGAGGACATAACCGTGAACCAAAACGCGATTAGGCCTCTTGCCAACGCCGTGCCCTTCGTCTGGAAACAAAATCATTCCGGCTTCTGGCACAGTCGACTTCACTTCTTGATAAAACTGCAAAGCTTCACCTGCAGGGACGCGTGGATCACTCGCGCCATGGATGATTAAGATGGGCTGCTTCACCTGTTTGACATAGGTAATGGGCGAAAGCTCCAACATCACATCTTTGTCTTTTGAAGGATCACCATATTCGTTCATTCTTAAAGCTCTTCTATAGGGAGCCGTGTTTTCGATGAAAGAAACGAGGTTGCTCATTCCGACGATAGCGACTCCGGCATCATATTCGCCAGCGAATTTCGACATTCCAACTAAGGTCGCATAGCCACCGTAGCTCCCTCCAAAAATTCCAACTTTTGGTGAGACTTCTTTGATTTTCCACTTTTCTTTTATGTAGCGAGCACAGTCACGAATGTCGGAGATGACCTTTAAACGGTTCGCACCATTATCTGAATCGAGCCACTTTTTACCGTAACCATCACTTCCTCTTACATTCGGTTCGACATAGACAAAACCTTGCTCGAGATAGAGGTTAATGGTCGGACTAAATCCGGGCGTCGATTGGCCTTCTGGTCCGCCGTGAAAGTCGACAATAACTGGGCACAACTTAGTTTTACATTCTTCAGAGCGCCAAACGAACATTGGAATCTGCGTTCCGTCTTCGGCACGGTAAGACTCGAGTTGCGCTCCTACAAAATTCTGTGTGTTGATTTCGGGCGAAGATGGCAGGGCCCATTGTACCAATTTCTTAGTATTAAAATCGTAAACATAATTTGTATTTGGAGCTTTTGCCGTCACTACAGCAAAAGTTATGTAACGCCCGTCCGGAGAAAAAGCTCCTCCATAAACCTGTTCTGCATTTTTAAATTGCGGCAGGGGTAATTCTTTTAAGGTTGAGGCTGTGAGGGCATAAACCCGAGAGTATCCCTTTTCGTTTATGCCATAAACGAGCTTTGTTCTGGCTTCATCCAATCCAAAAAACTCAATATTATAAGCAAGCTCTTTAATCGGTATAAGTTTTCCGTTTTTTAGAGAGTAAAGCGAACGGAAGTCGCGCAGTTGATCCGTAAGTACAAAATATTCGCCGACACGAGTAGAAAACGCGACGTCGAAATCTTGTTTAAGATCTTTTCCGATGATCGGTGTAAGCTGTTTTGTTGTGGGGCTGAAGTGGTAGTGCTCATTTTGACGACTTCCGACATCTTTCACTAAAATAAGATTGTCAGAATCTTTCATATCCCCAATTCGCCAAAGGCCTGGCTCTGAAAAGATCACTTCGCGAGTCTTCGATTTAATATTGTAGCGATAGATCGCGTTGCTGTTTTCTTGAATGTCGTTAGCAGCGTAGTAAACCCATTGCGAGTCTTTCGAAAAGCCTTGAAAGCTCGCGCGAACTTTTGACTTCTTAAAAACTTCAGTTAAAGCTCCGCCGTCAACGGATTGAAGGTAGATCCCGTAAAATTCATCGCCCATAGAATCGCGTGAAACTATCAGCCATTTGCCGTCGTAACTAATACCACGAGCGTAGCTACCATCTTCCCCACCCGTCATCTGTACCGGAAAATGAAGCGGTCCATCGATTCGCCAGATTTGATTGGTACCGGTCACTGACCAATTGACGAAAAGTTTATTTCCGCCCGGAGCGGGAAGGCCGGCACTTGGTGAACGCACATCCATATACTTTTCGATTTTATTTTTTAACAGGGGTGAAATCGGCTGCGGAGCATAGGTTTTGAGCTGCTCTTCGGTCACGCTGTCACGGCCGAAACCTTTATATCCGGCGGCCTCTTTTTTTGTCGACGCGCATGAAAGTGCAAGCAAGCTTGCAAAAAAACAGATCACGACCTTCGAATAGGGTTTTTGCATTCTACATCCTTTTCGTTGTTGAGTAGCTTTATGTGGTAACAAAAAAATCTTTCTGAGCCACCACTTAACCTGGTGAGTCTGAGGTGAAATGTGCATTTTTACTGCCTTTCGCTGTGTTAGAATGCTAAACGAGGTTTCTATGGCTATTAAAGTTTCTTCGATCGAAGGCAACAGACAATTTTTAGATGGTGGTTCCATGTTTGGGAATGCGCCGAGAGCCGTTTGGTCAAAGTGGATTGTCCCTGACGAACGCGACCGCATTCCACTGGCATGTCGCGCCCTTTTAATCGAAGACGGAGATCAGAAAATACTTTGCGAAACAGGAATTGGCGCTTTCTTTGATCCGAAGCTCGCAGATCGTTTTGGTGTGCAAAACCCACAAGAGCATTCGCTATTAAAAAATCTTCTTCTTAAAGGTGTTAAAGAAGAGGACATCCACTACGTTGTGCTTTCGCATCTCCATTTTGATCACGCAGGCGGCTTACTTCCAACTTTCCAAGAAATTCAAGCTGGCAATGACCGATTGTTATTTCCGAACGCCAAATACGTAGTCGGAAAAGAAGCATGGGAACGAGCACTTCGTCCTCACTCTCGCGACAAGGCCTCTTTTATCCCAGGACTCACTGATAAATTGTTAGCCTCAGGTCGACTCATAATTGTAGACGGGGCTCAAGATTCACGTCTTCCATCGCGCATGTCTTTTTTTATTAGCCATGGCCATACTCCTGGGCAAATGCACTTAGTGTACAAAGGCGAATCTCACAATATCTGCTTCACAGGCGACCTCATACCTGGCCGCGCTTGGGTTCACTTGCCGATTACAATGGGATACGACCGTTACCCTGAACTTCTGATTGACGAAAAAGAGAAGCTCTACAAAAAAGCAGTTCCCGAAGCCTGGATTTTATTTTTCACTCATGATCCAGAAGTGGCAGCCTCACAAATCGTGCAAGATGAGAAAGGTCGCTACTTGCCGCAAAAAGATTTTCCGGTTCTCGTCAGTCATCCTCTTTAGTCTCCGTGAATAAAGGATTATTCAAATATGGATTCCGCAACAAAAGCCCTCCTGCTTAAGTTAAATTTGAAGCCCTTTACTCCCATTCCCTTTATTAAATCCGGTAAATACCAAACTATTGTAGGCACTCACTGGCCACAAGCGGGCGAACCTTCAGACACAAAACTTTTTGATTTCCGCTTAGCAGATGGTGACGAACTCGTACTCGCCGAAAATACACCCTTGGGTTGGCTCCCAGGAAACCGTGTCGTTTTTTTGGTTCATGGTCTCACCGGAAGCCACCAGTCGAATTATATGATCCGAATGGCACGAGCCTTCACCGCTCGCGGATGCAAAGTCATCCGGATGAATTTGCGCAACTGCGGCCCTGGCATGGGCAAAGCTCGTAATCCTTATCACTGTGGAATTTCACAAGACACTCGGCAAGTTCTTGAGTGGCTCGCCGTAGAATATCCCACTAGCCCGGTTACACAAATCGGGTTCTCATTGGGCGCAAACATAGGTCTTAAAATGGCTGGCGAAGATGGCGCTCAACCGAGTGGAAATCTTGACAGCATGGTGGCAGTTTCTCCTCCCCTCGACGTCAAACAAAGTTCAAATTTGCTTTCAAGCCCTCAGAACGCCTTTTTTGATTGGCATTTCACTCGGCGAGTCCAACAAGATGTAAAGCAAATGCATTCTTATTTTCCCGATCTTGAGTTGCCGAAGTTCCCTCGAAAGATGAATTTAAGAACCTTTGATGATCTCTTTACGGCTCCGCGTTCGGGATTCAAAAATGGCGATGATTATTATGAAAGGGCGAGTTCGTTTCCTTATCTAAATAAGATTCAAATACCTACATTAGTCATTGGAGCCTTTGATGATCCCGTGGTCTCCGGCGCTTGCTTCGAAAAGATTCCACCGACATCGTGGATCGAAAAAGTTGTGAGCGATAAGGGTGGCCATGTGGGATTCTTAGGTTTTGGCGGCGGCAAGAGCTTGCGCTGGGCTGACCAGTTAATCCTCAGATGGACGGAAGAGAATCTGAGCTTAATCAAAGCGCCCCTTCGCACAGAGGTTTAAGCCTGCCGCGTCAACAGCTCCTCAGGTCGTCTTGAGATTGAAATTCAAGACGAGCCATATTAGTTATCTGCAACTACACCATGCAGAAAAAAACCGTGTTTATTTCAGGAATTGCAGGCTTTTTAGGAAGCCACCTCGCTGACCTTCTAATCAGCGAAGGCCATACCGTGGTCGGCTGCGATGATTTGTCGGGCGGCGATCTGCTCAATGTCCCCAAAGCCGCTGACTTCTACGAGTACGATCTGCACGACTTCAAGCTCAATGAAAAACACACACGCAATGTGGACGTCGTTTTTCATGCGGCGGCTTCAGCCTATGAAGGTTTTAGTCATTTTAGCCCCTACGTTGTGACCGACAACGTCTATTCGACTACGGCTTCCTTACTTTCAGCATCGGTTGAAAACTCTGTTAAACGCTTTGTTTTTTGCTCTTCAATGTCTCGTTACGGCGAACAAGAGAACTTTCCGTTTCACGAAGACATGGAACCGCTTCCGGTTTCGCCTTATGGGATCGCTAAGGTTGCGGCCGAAATGCTCGTTAAAAATCTTTGTAAGACTCATGGTACCGAATGGAGCATTTGCGTTCCCCATAATATTATTGGGCCGAGACAACGCTACAATGACCCCTTCCGCAATGTGGCCGCTATTATGGCTAACCGCATGATCCAAAATAAAGCTCCAATAATTTTTGGGGACGGAACCCAAAAGAGATGCTTTAGCCCCATCCAAGACACTCTCCAGGTTTTTGAACGCCTTGCTTTTGATCCCATTGCTGCGGGAGAGGTTTTTAACGTAGGTCCTGACGAAAACCTCCTCGAGATTAACGAGCTCTGCCAGATGTTGTCTGACATTACCGGCTGCCAGCTTGCCCCTATTTTTTATTCAGACCGTCCAGGCGAAGTAAAAATCGCCAGTTGTTCTTCTGAAAAGGCAAGAAAGCTGTTAGGATATACCTCCCGTACAAAAGTCAGAGAATCACTCAAAGAACTGGTTGATTGGATTGTGCTGCGAGGCCCGAAAGATTTTGAATATCATCTCGACCTCGAAATCAAAAATCCTTCCACACCGGCCCCCTGGCGAGAGAGAATCTACTAAAACTCCGTGATTTTTTGCGTGAGACAATACGGCTAAATTAAAATTTTAAAGAATTGGTTTAAAGAGTTAGTTACAGAATCAGCTAAAAGGAACAGTTAAGGAAAAAAATGGATCTCAGAAATATTTGTATCATTGCACACGTGGATCATGGAAAAACAACGTTGGTCGATCATATCCTTCGTCAAAGCGGAACCTTTGGTGAACGGGAACAAACTTCAGACCGCGCCATGGATTCTATGGATCTAGAACGTGAACGCGGAATCACGATTCGCGCCAAAAATGCTTCTGCTATGCTTGGAAGTACAAAGGTCAACATCGTCGACACTCCGGGACACGCGGATTTCGGTGGTGAAGTTGAACGTATTCTTGACATGGTTGACGGCTCAATTCTTCTTGTTGACGGAGCCGAAGGTCCCCTTCCTCAAACTCGATTCGTTTTGCAAAAGGCCCTTTCAAAAGGTCATCGCATTATTCTTTGTATCAACAAAGTAGATCGCCCAGAATGTATTGGCACAAACCGTGTTCAAGAAGTCGTCGATCAAACTTTCAATTTGTTTATTGATTTAGGCGCTGATGATAAGCAGGCTGAATTCCCTATCATTTACGCCGCTGCAAAACACGGTTGGGCGACGAGCAATTGGGACGAAGTTCCCGATCTTATTAGCGGAGAGAAAAAAGG